>NZ_CP087131.1:2109813-2411214 GCF_020911865.1 Chryseobacterium sp. C-71 | reverse complement strand
TGTATTGAGATTTAATATCTGTAGTCTCACTTTCCCAATTTGCATAGGTATTTCTATCAATACCCAAAAGGTCTGCAATATCTTGATTAGAGTATTTTGTTTTATTTCTTAGTCTTTTAAGATTCGTTCCTATTCCCATTTGAGTCAGTTTTTTTACAAATTTATACTTTTCGGCAAGAAATAAATATAGATTTTTATAAATTTTATTACAAAACAAAAATAAAAAGAAGAGAGAATATGAATTTATCACTATGTTTGTAGTTATAAAGATCAATTTAACCTTTGTTTGAAAATTATATCTCTCATAATGTGTAACAAAAAACAAGAACAAATAACTAATTACTCAAATAATAAATTATGAACAGAAAAATTTCCTTATTTCTCATGGTATTTTTCTCAGTCATTGCTTTCGCGCAGAAAACAGTTTCCGGGAAAATCACAGATGAAGACGGTGTGGCAATCCCAAGTGCCAGTGTAACGGTAGAAGAGCCCGGCAAAGATGCCATCCTTGCATACGGAATTACCAATTCTAAAGGAGAATATAAGGTGACATTCACGTCTGCAGAATCTAATGTAGACCTGAAAGTTAAAGCTTTTAACCAAAAACCTTTAACAAAACAAATCTCAAACAGCGATCAGACTTTGACGTTCAAAATGCAGTCTGAGGCAACAGAAATCAAAGAAGTTCAGCTGAAAACCAAGATGATTACCTCAAGAGGTGATACTATTGCTTATGATCTGAAAGCCTTTGACAGCAAAAACGACCGTACTTTGGCAGACGTCATGAAGAAAATTCCGGGAATTGAAGTGAACGCAGACGGTTCTATTCTTTATCAGGGAAATGCCATCAACAAATTCTATGTCAACGGAAAAGATTTAATGGAAGGAGGTTACGGAACGATTAACAATTCGCTTCCAAAAGATGCGGTACAAAAAGTTGAGGTTCTTGAAAACCACCAGCCTGTAAAAATGCTTCAGGGGAAAATTCCTTCAGATGCAGCTGCAATTAATATTAAACTTAAAAATTCTGTAACGATGACAGGGCGAGGCGAAGTAGGAACCGGTTTCGGAGATCCTTGGCTTTGGAATGTGAAATTAACACCAATGTTTTTTGGTCAGAAAAGCCAATGGGTAGTTAACTATAAGACAAACAATGTTGGTGAACAGGTAGAAAATGAAGGAAATATCATCGGTTTCGGAAGCAGCTGGGAAGGCAGAAGAGGAAATGCTTCGCAGAATAATTGGTTGGACGTAGAAAATTCACAAACGCCAAATTTGCCAGTGAGAAGATATTTATTTAATAATGTTCATTATTTATCAGCAAATTATCTTACTAATATTGATAAGAAAAAAGAGTGGGAACTTAAGGCAAACGCAAATTATACAAACAATTCTGTCGAGAGAGAAGATAATGTAGAAACTGTTTACGCGGGAACAGAAGCTCAGGCAGGATCTACAATCACAACAACTACTAGAAATAACTTTTTTACAGACAAATTAAAAGGAGAATTAATTTTCACCAAAAATGCTAAAAAAGGTTTTTTCAAAAACGTAACTACTTTCTCACAATTCTGGAATGCTGACCGGGCATTGGCAACAAGAGTAGGTCGAGTAGGTGATCAGTCATTACAATCTCCAACATCTTCTTTTCAGAACTCTTTAAGTACAATTATACCTTGGAAAGAAAAGATGGTTAACTTAAAATCTTATATCAATTATCAAGATGATAGTCAGACTTTAACCATTTCTCCTGCGAATTATTTACAGTTTCCTTATTTGCTTCCAAAAGCTAATACAAGTGACCCAGACGAATTCGGAATCATAAATTTTGCACCGGGAACCAGAGCAGTACAGGATTTCAGAATTAAAACTTTAGATACTTCACACTCTGCTAACATCAGCTTTACAACAAAAGGATGGACATTTACACCTCAAGTAGGAATAGATTTTTCTACGGATAAATTATCTACAAATTTTGAAGGTTTGGCTATTCCTAACCCTCTTATACCTAATGATGTTCAGCCAGATTTCAGCAGTTCAGTTTATGAGAATAATTTGAAATTTACTGAACTTGTACCGTCGGCGTCTGTAGGTATTAATTATAAAAGCGATTCATGGAGTATTTTTGCGAATGTACCTGTGAATTTTAACAGTATAAAAGCTGAAGACGACTTGAGAGGTGTTTCAAAATCTCTTAATAAAACTACATTTACTCCAAATGCTTTTGTACAATACAGCTTTGCTTCTTTTTGGAAAGCCAGTTTAAATGGAAATATCAGTAATAATTTTGGAGATATTCAAACAGCTTATGCAGGTTATATGTTATCAAGTCCTGCTGGATTCAATGTAATGGATGCGAATAATCCTATCCCGGAAATTAATACCAAAAGTGTTGGATCTAGAATTGAATATAGAAATCCGTTAAACAACTTGTTTTTTAATGTAAATTATAGAATAAGTGATACCAGCAGAAACTTGTTGTCATCTCCTGTTTTAGATAGAACTACAGGATTTACTTTGATACAATATAGAAATCAAGAGAATTCATCACAAAGTAACAGCTTTAGTGGAGAAATTGGTAAATACTTTCCAAAATTTAAAACCAATTTATCTGTAAATTACAGAAATTCAGACACTGTTTCAGATGCTTTCTTAGATAATACACAATATGAAAGTCAAAATAACAGTCAGTCTTATGGGTTAAAATTTAATAATACGTATTTCAGCTGGATGAGTATTGATTATAATCTAAGTATGTCTCGTAACAAGCAGGAAAACGTAGGTCTTCCAAATGGCGGAAGGTTGGCCACAAATAAAGGTTTTAATCATAATTTAGCTGCGTTCCTGTATCCGTTGGAAAACCATACAATAGGATTTAATTGGGATCAGGTAAATTCTAGTGATGGCGAAAGAAAGTTTGATAATGCATTTTTTGATCTTTCATATCAGTATACATGGTCAAAGAAAAAAATTGATTTTGAATTGAAATGGATGAATATTGCTAACAGAAGAGTGTTTGAAACGTATGATATCTTAGCATCTCAGAATGCAGTACGATACACAAGAATACAGCTGAGACCTAGCCAGGTTATGCTGACGGTAAAATTCAACTTCAAATAAAAACAAAAAAACCAATCTCACTGAGGTTGGTTTTTTATTTACTTTTAAAAGCCTTGCAAATCCGCAGTCGGGCCATAACTTCCCGGCAGCTGAATATCATTTAATCGGTAATAAACTCCCAACTGCGCTCGGTGATGAGTAATTTGGCTTAAACCATGGCGTATAGCACCGTATTTCGTCCAGGAAGAAAGTGTTTGTCCGTCATTTTTTAAATACCAGCTTGGCTCAAGATCTTCTTCTTTTGCTTTTTCTAAAGCTTCTTTGCTAGATTTGTAATTGTCTCCCAAAACTTTAAGCAAATCTTCTTTTGTCGTTAATAGTTTCGGCTGCATTCCGCCTTGAGCTAAATCTACTTCAGAACTATTGAGCATAAAACCTGCCCAGCCAAAAATTTCCGCAATATGGGTGGCAAGATGTGCCATTTTCATGCTTTTAGGATGCGGGCTGTACTCATTTTTGTCTTCTGGATAAATTTCAAAAAACTTCTTTGTCGTCTGATACTCGGCTTCGAGTTCATCTCTTAATTGTTTTAAAGTGTCCATAAAATATTTGTTTTTAGGTACTTAAAGTTAAAAAATTTAGATAAAATAATAGCGAAAGAAATTTAAATTAAAAAAAATATGTAACAAAATTGTACAACTGCTAACTAATTATGTAAACGTTATTAAAATGAAAAATTTATTTTCAATAGTATTGATTGCAGCTTTTGCAATTGCTAATGCACAGGAAACGGCAAACAGATTCTTTTATGAACTGACCTATGCGCCAAATAAAGATTCTTTAGAAAAAAAGAACAAGGAAATGACAATTTTGGATATCACAAAAGATAAATCTATTTACAGAGATTATCTTGCGGTTTCTCAAGACTCAATTTTAAAAGTTGAGGTTGAGGCAATGCAAAAAGCCGGAACATTTAAGGACCTTTCAAAGTCTGTAAAACAGCCGAAATTCTCTCATATCATTACTAAAACTTATCCATCAATGGATGTTTCTTATGCAGACTATATTCTTCAGGATAAAGTAAGTTATAAAGATGACAAACCTCTTGATTGGAAGATTTCTAGTGACAAAGCTAAAATTGGAGAATATAATACACAAAAAGCTACAGCTTCATTTGGCGGTAGAAACTGGATTGCATGGTTTGCTACTGATGTTCCTTTTCAGGATGGACCATATAAATTTAAAGGTTTGCCTGGTTTAATAGTAAAAGTGGAGGATGATGCAAAAAATTATTCTTGGGAATTAAAGGGAAACAAAAAAATTGCAGATTACAATGCTGAAAGTTATTCAGAAAAACTGATGAAACAATTCGGGCAGGGAAGAAACAATCTTGAAGTAAACAGAGAAAAGTTTGAGCAAATGTATGCTGCATATAAAAAAGATCCTTTTGGAAGCATCAGATCACAATTGTCACAAATTCCAGCAGATGCAAAAATGCCCGATGGAACTTCAATGTCTCAAATGATGAGAGACGCAGAAGATAGAATAAAAAAACAGTTAAGTGAAAATAGCAATTCTATTGAAGTAACTGCGGCATCAGAAAAAGTGAAAAGTAAAAAATAGCATTCATATTTAACCAACTATATTGAAATAAACCCAAATGCAGAAATGTGTTTGGGTTTATTGGTTTTTTGGTTAAAAGTTTTCTAAATCATTCAAACGACGTTATTTAGATTAAATTTAAATAGAGTATATTTGCAATTACAAAAATATAGGTATTGAAAGATAACTATTTACAAACATTAAGCAGATTTCCTAAGAACAAACTTGGGAAAATTTTGGGCTATGACAATGATCATTTGAAGATGCCCAACAAAATCATAGAAATGGGGCTTTTGCCTGAAACTGTTTTCAGAATTCTGTATCAGGCTCCTTTTAATGGTCCTTTATATGTGGAATTTGGTGAAGAAAAAAGCCGCATTGCACTTCGCAAAGAAGAAGGTGAATTTATCATGGTAGAAGATTGGAATTGATGCAGCAACAAAACAAAAAACAGATACTTTTAGTAGGCAACCCAAACGTAGGAAAATCAACCGTTTTTAATGCGCTTTGCAACAAAAAGCAAAAGACGGGAAACTACGCAGGGGTTACGGTTTCCAGCCATTCCGGAAACTATACGTATAAAAATGAAGAGGTTGAGGTTGTAGATCTTCCGGGGTCTTACAGCATTTATCCAAGTTCTGAAGACGAAGCTATCTTTTCTAAATTTCTCTTAGAAGGTCAGAAAGATTTCGCTGGAGTGGTTTATATTCTAGAAGCTTTAAGCTTAAAAAGAGGATTGCTTTTGTTTCAGCAGATTCAGGATTTGGGCGTTCCGATGATTTTGGTCGTTAACCAAGTGGATCAGGCAGAAAGAAGAGGTATAAATATCGATATTGATAAGCTTTCAGAGGCATTGAATATTAAAATTATTCAGACAAATGCGAAGGAACAGTTAGGAATTGAAGCTATTAAAGAAGCTATTCTGGGAAATGATTTTGCTAAAACAGGAAAACCCTCGTTTGAAGTTCCTGCAGAACATAAAGATTTTTTAAATAAAGTTTCTGCTCATAATCAATTTGAGAACGATTATAAAGCATGGATGAGCCTTTCTGTGGGTGCAGACCTGAATAAATTGGATTCCGCAGCAGACTTGATTACTGATTCTGAAGCTAAAAGTTTGGTTCCGAAAAGATTGCAGGTACAGGAAGTGGTAAGAAGATACCAGAATATTGATAAAGTTTTATCAAATGTAATTTCTAAAAAACCGCAGTTCAAAGAACTTTTAACAGAGAAACTAGATAAAGTGCTCGTTCATCCTTTTTGGGGTTATGTGGTTTTCTTATTTATCTTGTTGATTATTTTTCAAAGTGTATTCTTTATCGCAGAATATCCAATGAACTGGATCGATGAGCTTTTTGCCTGGCTTTCAGCTTTCAGTGGAGAACATCTTCCAGAAGGGCCAATCAATTCATTGGTTTCACAAGGAATTATTCCCGGTTTAGGCGGAATCATCATCTTCGCACCACAAATCGGAATTTTATTATACTTCCTTTATCTTCTAGAGGATTCCGGCTATATGGCAAGAGTTATTTTTCTGATGGACAGGTTTTTACGCCCATTTGGATTAAATGGAAAAAGCATTGTTCCATTGGTTTCCGGTACGGCTTGTGCAATTCCTGCAGTCATTTCGACAAGAAATATAGAGAATTTCAGAGAAAGATTACTCACGATTTTGGTAACGCCATTTATGACCTGCTCGGCGAGACTTCCGGTGTACAGCATCATCATTGGGTTGATTATTTCAGATAAAACCATCTTCGGAATTCAATACAAAGCTTTGGTACTACTAGGAATGTATTTGTTAGGTTTTATCGTCGCATTACTTTCTGCAGCGATTTTAAAAGGTTTCATAAAAAACAAAGGAAAAACCTACTTGGTGATGGATTTGCCAACCTACAAAAAACCTCTTTTCGGATATGATCTGAAAATGGTTTTAGGTAAAGTTTGGGAATTCATTACAGGAGCAGGTAAAATCATATTTATTGTAAGTATTATCATTTGGTTTTTGAGTTATTTCGGACCAAAACAAACAGCAGATCAGTTTGTTGCTAAAGATGTAGAGCTCGATCATTCTTACTTGGCAAAAATGGGAAAAGCGATCGAACCAGCAATTGCACCTTTAGGTTACGACTGGAAAATGGGAGTCGGAATTCTCACAAGTTTTGTGGCAAGAGAGGTTTTCGTTGGTACGATGTCAACATTATACAGTCTGGATGACGACGCTCCCGAAGGTAAAGTAATCGATAAAATGCGAATGGATGTAAAACCGAATGGAGAAAAGGTATTTAGTTTTGCAACCGGAATTTCGGTTTTACTGTTTTACGCATTTGCAATGCAGTGCGTTTCTACCATTGCAGTGGTGTACAGAGAAACCAAAAGCTGGAAATGGACTGGTCTTCAGGTGGTAATGATGACAGGTTTGGCATATTTTGTGTCATTAATAGCTTATCAAATCTTAAAATAATGGATTCTTCCTTAATTTTTCAATATATAATCGTAGCACTTTTGGTGCTGTTTGCCTGCTATTCTTTATTTAGGTATCTCAGGAAAAATTTTACGCCAAAGAAATTTGATTCTAAAAGATCTGGCTGTGATAAGGATTGTGGATGTTCTTAGCACTTTAGCAGTTAAAAGAAGGCTTTAGTAGAGAAGAACAACTTACCAACGTTAAGCATATTTCATTATTCAATCTTTGTTTTATTCGTATTTTTGCAGAAGTTTATTTATCATTTCATAATATAAGTAAGATGATAGAACAACCATTTCGTTGACGTCGACAAAATGGTTTTATTAAATTTTAAATAGTATAAAAATGTCATTAATAAAAAGTATTTCCGGAATCAGAGGAACGATTGGTGGGAAAGTAAATGATAACCTGACACCGCTTGATGTTGTGAAATTTGCTTCGGCATTCGGAACCTGGCTTCAGAATAATAAAAATAAAAAAGATTTAACCCTAATCATCGGTCGCGATGCCAGAATTTCTGGTTCAATGGTAAATTCTCTAGTTTGCGCAACTTTGCAAGGTTTGGGAATCCACGTTGTAGATTTAGGACTTTCAACGACTCCAACGGTTGAGATTATGGTTCCTGAATTGGATGCTGATGGTGGAATTATTTTAACTGCTTCACACAATCCAAAACAATGGAATGCGCTGAAGTTATTAAATGAAAAAGGAGAATTTATCAACGGAGAAAACGGTGCTGAAGTTTTAGCATTGGCGGAAGCTGAAGATTTTAATTATGCTGAAGTTGATGATTTAGGAAAATACGAAACACGAGATGATGCTTTTGATATTCATATTCAGCAGATTCTTGATTTGCCGATGGTGGATGTTGAAGCTATTAAAGCTAAAAAATATAAAATCGTTTTAGACGCAGTAAATTCTACAGGCGGAATTGCAATTCCGATGCTTTTAGATAAATTAGGTTGCGAAACGGTAAAATTATACTGCGAACCCACTGGACAGTTCCCGCACAATCCTGAACCTTTGAAAGAACATTTGGGAGATATTTGTGAATTAGTGATCAAAGAAAAAGCAGATTTTGGCGTTGTAGTAGATCCGGATGTTGACAGGCTGGCATTGGTTGACGAAAACGGAGAAATGTTCGGTGAAGAATATACGTTGGTTGCTGTTGCGGATTACTTGTTGAAAAACAAAAACGGAGTCGCCATTTCAAACCTCTCTTCAAGTCGTGCTTTGAGAGATGTTGCAAAAACTCACAGCTCAGAATATTTTGCAAGTGCTGTAGGAGAAGTGAATGTGGTGAATTTAATGAAAGAAAAAAACGCCGTGATCGGCGGTGAAGGAAATGGTGGAATTATCTATCCTGAACTTCATTACGGAAGAGATTCTTTAGTAGGTGTTGCTTTGTTTTTGACGCATTTGGCAAAAGAAAACAAAACGGTTTCCGAATTGAGAGCGAGCTACCCGAGTTATTTCATGGGGAAAAAGAAAATAGAACTAACTCCTGAAATAAATGTTGATGAACTTTTAACTAAAATGGAAAAAGAGTATCAAAATGAAGAAGTCTCTACAGTTGATGGAGTGAAAATAGATTTTGAAAACAATTGGGTTCACTTGAGAAAATCGAATACAGAACCGATTATCAGAATTTATACAGAGGCTTTCTCACAAGAAGAAGCCGACAAATTAGGCGATGATATGATTGCAAAAATCAGAAGTTTGATTTAATTCAGAATTTTTGTATATTTAATATAGAAAAACAGCACAATGACAATTACCATTAATCCTAAAAATAAAAAAGAACTTGCCAAAATAAAAGCAATTTTGAAGGCAGTGGAAATTGATTTTGTAGAAGGAATTAATAATGATGATTGGTGGAATAAGATTTCTAAAGCTGAGAAAGAATTAATAGAAGAAGGAATAAAAGATTTTGAAAAGGGAAATGTTGTTTCACATGAAGATTTTTTAAAATCGTACGGAAGATGATAAAAATAATCTGGTCAATTCGTGCTAAGAAAGAATTTGACAAGGTTTATCAATATTGGGCAGATCACAATAAATCAAATATTTATCCGGAAAAAATTCTTGATGAAACTGTGCGAATGATTAATCTATTGAGAGATCAAAATAAAATTGGACTAAAAAGTAGTACAAAAGAATTACGAAGAGTTTTAATATTGGAAAATTTCTCATTAAGTTATCGGCTTACAAAAAAAGAAATTAAAATATTTTCATTTTTTGATAACAGACAAAATCCGAAGAAAAATAAATTTTAATTAAAAAAAGTTTTTTCGAAGTTTATAAAGCAATTTTGGACTTTGAAAATAACGCAGAGATACTATATTGGAAGAATATTTTGGAAATGAACTTGTAAAAAAGTTCGAGGAAATGATGGAAAATAATGATGAATTCTACTTCGATACAGAAGAATTAGATGATATCATTGTGTACTATCTGGAGTTGGGAGATTTTAATTACGCTGATATGGCAGTAACTTACGGTCTCAAAATTCATCCCAATTCTTTAGATATCAAGATCAAAAAACTTGAAGTGCTCTTAGAATGGGAAGATTATAATACGGCGAAAGAAATGATCGACGAGTTAAAAGGTTCTTCTATGGAGAATACAGACTTTTTGGTATGCTACGCAAAGTATTATTCGAATTTAGGAAATCCTAGAAAAGCAATTGACATTTGCAAACAAGCTTTAGAATTAAATGAAGAAGAAAACTTTTTGAATAATTTTATCGCTGACGAATATGTCAATTTGGGAGATCCTTTTAACGCTCTTAAGCATTATCAGCAGGCTTTGAAAGAAGATCCTACGGATGAATATTCTTTGGAGAACGCAATGATCTGTTTCAGTGATCTGAATAAGAGCGATGAAGCAATAGCTTTCCTGAATGACTATCTAGATAATTTTGCCTATTCAGAAGTAGCGTGGAGCGAGTACGGACAGTTTTATTTCAACAGAAAAAACTACGAAGAAGCCATCAAAGGTTTCGACTATATGCTCGCTATTAATTCCAGCGCTGTTGGAGTTTACGCAAGTAAAGCGGCATGTTATGAGGCTTTAAATCAACACAAAAAAGCAATCGAAGTTTATGAAGAAATGCTGGAGTTGGAATATACAAAAGCATTTACATTTTATAAAATCGGGTTGTGTTATAAAGCACTAAAACAACCAACGATCGCTTTAAATTACTTCCAGAAATCACTAAGGGAAGATCCTCAGTTTTATTTGGCAATGATGGAGCAGTCTTATCTTTACGAAGAAATGGGTGGAATGCCGGAAGCTTTGCACTTCGCAAGAGAAGCCACTTTACTGAATGACGGAAACCTTGAGTATCAGAAGAGACTCGCATTTTTATTCATCGACTCAGGGAAGTTTGAAGAAAGTCTTTCGTGTCTGAAGAAATTGGTAGATGCAGAACCGTCAAGATTTTACAATTGGTATGCATACACTGAAGTTTTGATGTTGGTGGGCGAATATGAAGAAGCTGTCACTGTTTTGATTGCTGCATTGGAACATCACAATCGTGCAGAATTGCATTATCAGCTGAGTAACTGTTATTTTAATTTAAAAAATACAACAAAAGGCGCTGAAAGTTTAGAGAAAGCATTAGAGCTTGATCCTTCATTGATTACAGATATGCAGAAAAAATATCCGTATATCAAAGATGAGGTGAAAAAGGCGAAGGCGAAAGTGAAGAAGAAAAGCGAATAGAAGGGACATTAGAGCCTACTATAAAAGTTTTATTTGGGCAGCTTTTCCGCCTTCCGTTCCCAATCTTTTTGTTTTTCTAGAAAAAACAAAAAGGATTTCCACTCAAGTCGGGCTGCGAAGACCGCAATCGATAAACGTTTTGAATCAATTTAAATAAAATAATCCTGCAGCAATGCGGGATTTGTTTTTGAACGAGAGTCATTAAACTTGGTTAATTGAGTGATGAAAACTTTGTTGTCTTTGCTGAGTGAAATCAAAGATTCGACGTAGTCAAACGCCTTTGCGAAGTTAAAAACAGTTAGTAGTCAAAAAACCTTTGCGCCCCTTTAGTTTGTAAGATAAAAAAACAGGATTATTTTTAACTTATCAACACATTCACAAGAAACAAGGGTGAACCGGTTTGCGACCAAGGAATTAAGACCTATGCAAAGATTATGAACCCTGTTTCTTTGAGAGCAAGATCATAATAGAAATTTAGGATTACGACCTATTATCAAGGGCTTAGACAAAACTCTCATTGTGAATGAAAAACTTAAAAGTTATGAAACAAAAATACGTTATTGGAATCGATATTTCCAAATCAAAACTAGATTGTGCCGTGATTGATTTTGAGTATAAGATTCATTATGAAATGATTATCGAAAATACACAGAAAAGTATTGAATCATTTTTTAAATCTATGTTGAAATTACTCAGTATAAAAGGAGACGAATTGCTTGTTTGCTGCAAAAATACGGGGATTTATAACAGACCTTTGGAAAAAGCAGCTTCCCGATCAGAAGTTTTACTCTGGGTGGAACACCCTGTAAAAATTAAGAAGGCAACGACAGATTTACGAGGAAAAGATGACAAAAGAGATGCTTTGAGAATAGCACAATATGCAGTTCGGTACCAAGATAAATTAATTGCTTACGAAGAACCTTCAGCAGTTATCAGACAAATGAATATATTAACAAAATCCAGAGACAGTTTGTTGCTTCAAAAAACGGCTTTAGAAAACCAGCTTCGGGAAGCGAAAAGCCATGATTGTCTTGAATTCAAGATATTGAATAAGGCCTATTTTAAAGTTATAAAAACATTAAAAACATCGATAAAGAAAATAGAAGATCAGCTTTCCACACTCATAGAAACCCAGGAAGAAGTTAAGAAAAACAAGGATTTGTTAACCTCGATTCCCGGAATAGGAACTCAATGTGCGATAAATTTCATCATCGTTAGCAATAATTTTAAATCCTTTGAAAATGCAAAACATTTAGCTTGTTATGCGGGTGTTGTGCCATTCAAAAATCAATCAGGAACGATTGTCAAAAAGGAAAGAATTTCAAAAATGGCAAATCAAAAGCTGAAAAAATTGCTTCACATGTCTGCAATGGCAAGTATCAGAAGTGATCAGGAAATTAAAGCTTATTTCAAGAGAAAAGTGGAGCAAGGGAAAAATAAGATGAGTGTTTTGAATTCGGTCAGAAATAAATTAGTACACAGAATAATGGTTGTAATCAAGCGAAAGCAACCATTTTTACCAATAGAAGAATTTTTATCATTAAAAAATTCAAATTCTTCTTGCATATTAACATAGAAATCTTTGCGTTAAAAAAAATGCATTTAATCAATTTAAAGCAACTAAATCTGCATTTATTTTTGAACAACAGCTTTAGCCCTTAAAAAGATCAAACCGGCAATTATAATACTTGCCCCCACAAATTGTAAAACCGTCAGTTTTTCGCCATCTAAAATTCCCCAAATGATCGCAACAATCGGCATCAATAAGGTAACAGTCGATGCAAAAAGCGGAGTGGAAACTTTTAGCAAACGATAATTCATCATCATTGCCAATCCGGTTCCGAAAACGGAAAGTAAACTCACAAATAGTAAGCCCATCATATTTTCTTTTGAAAATGTAAATGTTGACACAAAACCTGTTGATATCAATGCAATCAATGATGGCAAAAATAAAATGAATGAGAATACAAATGCAGATAAAACCGTAGAAGAAACTTCCATTAATTTAGATTTTACAGTAGTTGTGCTTATAGCGTAGCATAGTGTTGCCAAAAGCAAAAGGAGAATAGGGAATATTTTAAATGTAGAATCATCTCCACCACCAAATGCAAGCATACAAACTCCTGTGAAGCTGATGAAAATCCCTGTCATCTGCCTTTTTGTGGTTTCAAATTTCCAGAATAATGTTCCCACAATAATGACAAAAATGGGCATCATAGAATTGATAATTCCCGCAATACTGCTGCTGATTTCGGTTTCCGCAATAGGAAATAAGAACATCGGGATGAAATTGCCTGTAAAAGCTGCTAAAATGAGCCATTTCAAATGTTTCTTCGGAAAGAGTTTATATTTTGAAATGGCGATTGGCATCAGAATAATTCCGGCAATTAAAACTCTCAACGCACCGACCTGATAAGGAGTAAAATGGTCTAAAGATTTTTTAATTAAAATAAATGACGATCCCCAAATGATGCTAAGGACAATCAAAAGAATCCATTTTTCTTTATCTGCGTTCATTGTTTTCGTGTAATGTTTTTAGAAATTCCTTTTTAGAAATCATGGTTGCGCCTAAACTTTCAAGATGCTCCGTATGAGATTGACAGTCGATTAAAGCGAGATCATTTTTATGGGCTTCCACGAAATGAATAAATCCGGCTTTTGAAGCGTTGCTCACTTTGGCAAACATACTTTCTCCGCAAAAGACTTTTCCGACCTGTAAACCATAAAATCCGCCGACCAATTCGTCATTTTGCCAAACTTCAATGCTTCTTGCAAAACCATACTCATGAAGTTTGATAAAAGATTCCATGAGATCATCAGAAAGCCAAGTTCCGTCTTGTCCTTTTCGGCTGATTTGCTGGCAGTTTTTAATCACTTCTCTGAAATTCTGATTTTCGGTAAATGTGAATAAGTTATTCTTCAAAATTTTCCTCATTGATTTGGAAACCTTCAATTCATTCGGAAATAAAACAAATCTCGGATCGGGACACCACCATAGAATTTCTTCATCAGGATTGAACCACGGGAAAATACCATTCTGATACGCAAACCAAATTCTTTCCATAGACAAGTCGCCCCCGAAAGCTATAATGCCCTCGTGACCGTCATAATGCTGCGGATTGGGAAATGAAATTTCGTTTGGGTCTAATCGAATCATAGGTGAAAAAAATCCCACTTAAAAAGCGGGATTGTATTTGATAGTATGCTTTAATTAAAAAGGTAAATCGTCATCGTCGTCTCCGGCAAAAGGATTTTCGTTAGAAACCGGTGAAGCAGATTGCTGAGAAGATGCTTGGGTTGGCTCAGAACCTGTACCGCCATCCATCACTTTTTCTACTCTCCATCCGGTAATCGAGTTGAAATATTTAGTTTCTCCTTGTGGCGAAACCCATTCTCTACCTCTGATGTTGATTCCTACCTTCACATTTTCTCCTTCTTTCAAAGCATCCAATAAATTTATTTTATCTTGTAAAAACTCGATGTTTATTGGCTGTGGGTATTGTTCTTGTGTAAGAATAACCATTTCTCTCTTTTGGAAACCACTCGCAAATGTTTGAACATCAGTGATTTTCTTTACCGTTCCTTGTAATTCCATATCGTAAATATTAACTTTGTAAAAGTAGTAAATTGAAATGTAATAAAACAACACGGAAAGAAACTTTGTAAAAAAAATAAAATTTTTTGCGAAAACTCTTGCAAATAAAAATTATTGCCCTATATTTGCACTCACAAAAACGAAAGAAGATCTTTAAAATAACTCAATAATAATGCGGATGTGGTGTAATTGGTAGCCACGCCAGACTTAGGATCTGGTGCCGTGAGGCGTGGGGGTTCGAGTCCCTTCATCCGCACTACAAATTGCGAAAATAGCTCAGCTGGTAGAGCACAACCTTGCCAAGGTTGGGGTCGCGGGTTCGAGTCCCGTTTTTCGCTCTCATCACGCCCTGGTGGTGGAATTGGTAGACACGCAGGACTTAAAATCCTGTATCCGCAAGGATGTACGGGTTCAAGTCCCGTCTGGGGTACTTAAAAAGACTGATAATCATTGATTATCAGTCTTTTTTGTTTTGTATCTTAAAAGAGTTTATTTATGCAATTTTTTAGTTTTACTAATTTTTCATTTTTTTCAAAAGTGACGGTCTTCTTCAGTCATTTTTTCTTGTTATTTTAGTCATTATTCAGGACTATTTTCAGCGAAATTTCAAAAACAGTGATTTTCCCCTTTTTTATATTTGAAGAGTTAACTACTTTTGTTAGATAACCTTATAAAACAATATCCATGAAAACTCCTTTTTTATTTAAGAATCTAAGTTCGTTTATAGGAATGCTTGCGCTGTGTTTAGTTGTGTTCACTTATGTACGTTGTACTCCGCCTCCACCTGAAAACACTGTAGATGATAGTTATAAAAAGAAACTCATCACGCACGATGACGCACAGATTCTTTTTGATGAATATACAAGAACCAATAACAAAGTTCTTGCAGACTCCAGAAACGGAAATCCCGATTCAAGATGGTATTCTTTTACCATTGAAGAAATGGAAGGGTACATTCAATATGTAAAAGAGCAGGCAAAAGAACAGAACATTAAAAATGTAGGGATTAAAATTTATATGGGAAAATACCCTGCAAATCATCCTGCAAACAAGATGGCAAAACCTGAATTTGGCGGCTATCAAACAATATTTCTAATGCCGACAGCTAAAAAGCAAGTAACCTCTGATGCTACAATGAAAAGACGTGGAGCAACTGAGGAAGATGAAAAGATAGAATCTATTCAGCCGATGAATATGACAAATCTTTCGCCACCTCCTAATAGTTTGTCTGCAAACTCTTTGAACTAGAAATTATAGCCATGGCTTGGAATGTAGAATTAGGTAAACAGATATCAATGATCATTTTGGTCATCATGATGATTTTGATTATAGTTAAATATAAAAAGATCGAAAAAGTAAATCTGTTTTTTTTCGTAGGATATCTTTTATTATCTGCAAGCGATTTCTTTTTCTATTTTTACTACAAGCTTACTAAGTTGCCCACTGAGAAATATTACAGCATCTGTATTCCTATTGTTTTTTTAATGTATTTGATTTATTATTATAAATTGCTGTACATTCCTTTGCTAAAGAAAATACAACTCGTATTTCTGGCACTTTTTTTTGTCAATGTTTTTGGGATGTCTTTATTAGAAAAGAGTTTTTTTCAGTATCTGTCTTTTAATATATTTTATATCAACATCCTCTTGTTAATATTTTCAATTATTTTATTTTTTTATCAGACATTTAATTCAGATAAAATTTTTGAGATAAAAAACTATTTGCCATTTTGGATTTCTGTGGGATCACTTATTCTCTATATAGGAATTATTCCGCTTTTTTTCTTCAGAATCAATGTTGACACGGATATCTTTGCCATTATCATGTTCTTATTAAATATCTTAAACAATGGAGTGATCGTCTTTGGATTATTTTGGAACAAACCTGCTATAATTAAACCGGAGTGATTATGAATGAAGAGCAAAATAGTTTTATCATCATTTTTACAATTACACTTTTGATCATTGTATTGACGATGATTTTCGTTTACCTGATTTTCATTCGGAAGAAAACTAAATTATTGATTGAGCAAAAAGAAAAAGACTTGCATTTTGAAAAAGAGCTCGCCACCTCCCAGGTCGAAATGAAAGAGCAAACGCTTAATTATATAGGGCAGGAATTGCATGACGATTTAGGGCAAAAGCTTTCGGTTGTTCGATTGAGGCAAAATCAATTGATTCCAAAGCTGACAAATGCAGAAAAAGAAGAGTTAAGCGAACTGAATGAATTATTGGGCGAATGCATCCAGGATGTCAGAAATTTATCTAAAACTTTAATTACCGAACAAATTATTCATTTCGGATTAATAGAATCTATCGAAAGAGAAATTAAAAGAATAAAAAAGTTGCGATTATTGACCATCGAGTTCGTGTCGCAAAAGCATGATATTGATATTACACCAAAACACGGTTTGATTTTATTCCGAATCATTCAGGAAAGCATTAATAATATTTTAAAACATTCAAGAGCCAAAAATGTAGCTATAAAGCTGGAAGACGACCACGATACGTTACAGATTACAATTACAGATAATGGAAAGGGATTCAATACCGATATTATAAATGATGGTTCAGGATTAAAAAACATGGAGTTAAGAGCAAAATTGATACACGCAGAATTTTCTATTCAGTCAAAGCTTGAAGAGGGAACCAAAACGACAATCACATACCACAAAAACTTATCATGAAAACAATTCCGATTGCTATAGTTGATGATCATACTTTAATGTCTAAAGCATTAGAAAATATGATCGCAGAAAACGCTAAATATCGTGTGGTAATGAACCATCCGAATGGGGAAGATTTTATCTCGGGTTTAGAAAATATTTCCGAACTGCCCGCAGTTGTTTTGATGGATATCAATATGCCCTACAAAAACGGTATTGAAACGACAGAATGGCTTACTGAACACCATCCAGAGATCAAGGTTATTGCTTTGACGATGGAAGACGATGAGAAAGTACTGATCAGAATGTTAAAAGCCGGTGCAAAAGGATATTTGCTGAAAGATATGCAGCCAGCCATCCTTTTTCAGGCAATAGATACCGTTTTTGAAAAAGGAAGTTTCTATACCGATTTTGTGGCCCAAAAATTGTTGAAAGTACAAATTGAAGATGCAAAAAATGCCTCACTTCTTTCAGATTTAAAAGAACGCGAAAAAGAATTTATCAAATTAGCATGCAGTGAGCTAACCTACAAAGAAATTGCAGACAAAATGTGCCTCAGTCCAAAAACCATAGATGGTTACAGAGATTCTGTTTTTGTTAAATTAGAAATAAAAAACAGAGTAGGTCTTGTGCTTTTTGCTTTGAAGCATAATTTATGTTGAGTTTAATATTCGGATCTTATATTCATAATGATGTACAGTATATTCATTGCTCCGTAGGAGCAACATGTTTGTAGTAACAAATAGGTTATATCCGATAGTTCCGTAGGAACGACACTTTTTTTCAACGACTTAATCCTCATCAAAAAATGGTGGGGATTTTTTATGTCTAAATCTTTATAGGGTTAAGTTTTTTAACTCAGGTGCTTTTCCTGCAACAATTAAGGTTTTCTCCTCTGTTTTTATGCTTATGAAAATCAGAATTTTGTCATGTAAAATAAAAGTTACAGGCAGAACCTGAAAAGCCAAAACAGAGTAAGGAAAATTTAAAAAACTAATACAATGAAAAAAGCACTTATCGTAGGAATTAATGACTACGCGCCTATCGGATCAGGCGGTCCCGATTTAAACGGATGCATCAATGATGCACGTGATATGGCAAATACCTTGGTAATTTGTGGTTTTGCACCTTCACAAATCAGAATTTTGACCAATCAAAATGCTACAAGAGCCAATATTTTAAATTATCTGAAATCTTTAGTGAACACCAGCGTAAAAGGTGATTCGTTGGTATTTTATTACTCGGGACACGGAACGAGAGTTGCCAACATCGGAACAGATTTAGAGATTGACGGTTTAGATGAAGCGATTTGTCCGCACGATTATGCAACCGCAGGAGTTATTCGTGATGATGATTTTAAAGCTGTTCTCAGCAAACTGAAAGCCGGAGTAAATCTTGAAGTTGTCTTCGACTGCTGTCACTCCGGAACCGGAACAAGAAAAATGGATTTAGGACTGAGTGTAGATTTTTCTTACGAAACTGCACGATTCATTCCGCCCATGTTAGAAGACGAGTTTTATATGACCTATGCCAACGAAATCCCATTATCTAAAACTTCGAAAAAAGCAACATTTACCACTAAAGCACTAGTTCCGGTTGTCGGTATGAACCATACTTTGTGGGCTGCTTCTAAGGATAACCAGGTTTCTATGGAAGGAAGCATGAATGGGCAGATAAGAGGCTATTTTACTTATCATTTCTGCAAAATTTTGCGTGCGACCAATGGTAATATTGTCAGAAAAACCCTTGACAACCAAATTGCTATGGCATTAGCAGCAATGGGAGCAGCTCAAAGCAACCAGACTGAAAGCATCAAAACAGAATTTTCGCAAAAAATATTTTCATAAAAATCAAACTGGCGGAATCCGAAAAGCCATCCAAAGAGTAGGAAAAACTGATTAAAACACCAAATAATCATGTCTAATATTGAAAACAAAAACCCAATGTCTGCTGAAGAAGTTTTAAAGCTTAAAACTATTAAAGCAAAATCAGCTGAAAAATCAGCCAATTTAAAATTATCCGACAAAGAGCCGGAAATGGAAACCATCGACGGAAGAGTTTACCCGAAAGGGATGAAATCCGAAGGTATCACGATGAATGAAAAATCAGCTGCTAAAGAAAATCTTGAAACAGACTTTTTCTATCCGACTCATGCAGACTTAGAATATCAACCAAAATTGGAGCCTAAAAAAGATCGCAAACCAAAATTTATTGAAAGAGAAAATTTCTTAAGTGCTGAAGGGGCAAGAACAATCTTCGGAGTAGACCAAAGAAAAGTATTCAACTCAACGGCTTATCCGTGGCGTTGCGTAGGGAGAGTTGAAAGTCCGTTAGGAGTTGCAAGTGGCGTAATGATCGGCCCGAGACATCTCTTGACTTGTGCGCATATTATAGATTGGAAACCAAATAATCAGACGGGCTGGTTAAAATTCACACCAATGTATTACAATGGTAGTGCACCTTATGGTAGTGCTTGGGGAATTCAAACCTATTATAAACATAAAGTTGCAGGGCCTACAATTGATGGCACAGAAGTGCAGTTTGACTACGTGGTAGTCGTTCTCGACAGACCCATTGGAAACAGTACTGGCTGGTTAGGTTCTAAATCTTACTCAGATTCTTGGGACGGGCAGGCTTCTTTCACTCACGCTGGTTATCCTGCAGATTTGACGGGAACGCAAAGACCGACTTATCAGACAGGGATTGCCTTAGATGGTGATTTCTGGAGCGCGGATGATAATCAAAGTATTCAGCATAAAGCAGATATCTGGCCGGGACAAAGTGGTGGTCCGTTTTGGGGGTATTGGAACGGTTCGCCGTATGCAGTTGCCACTCAAAGCGCACACAATCCGAGCATTAATTTTGCGAGTGGGGGTTCAGATTTAGTTGGTCTCGTGACAAGAGCAAGAAACGAATATCCTTAAACATTATTTTGTTTTATAAATGGAGAGTCTGGTTTTTGAAATCAGGCTCTTTTTTGTTTTTATAAGCTGCGGTGTATTTTTATTTTTAGTATTTCAAAAATTAGTGAACGGCTTTGTTTAGCTTAATTTCAATAATGACTTTTTAATATTCTTTGTCTTACTTTGCGTTTTTTAATCGCAAAGTAAGACAAAGCTTTTTTTACAATAAAACTGTTTTACTTAAGATATATAAAGGCATTTCCATTTAACAAGGAAATACAATTAGTAAAGGTTTGGAGTATTTGAAAATGCAAACCTTTTTTCTAATTAAATACAGAACAGCACTTTTTGAAGGTGCTGTTCTGTATTTAAATAAAATTATTTTCTAAACATTTCCGTGTGCGGAATATTATCTTCCAGATATTTCTTTCCGGTATCTTCAAAACCAAATCCTGAGTAAAATCTGAGCAGATAATCCTGGGCAGAAATTCTCACTTCGCTTGTGTGAAAGCGATTTTCAATAGTTTCAACAGCGTACTGTATTAGTTGTTTGCCTAAGCTTTTTCCTCTGGCTTTTTCAGTTGTTAAAACTCTTCCGATAGAAGTTTCGGGATATTTAATTCCTTTGTTGAAAATTCTGCAGTAAGCTAAAACATTTTTATCTTCTTCAGCCCAAATATGTATTGCCTGCTGATCATATCCATCCAAATCATGATAAGGACAGTCTTGTTCTACCACGAAAACATCAACTCTCGCTCTGATAATTTCGTAAAGTTCAGAAGTGGTAATTTCTTCAAAACTTTTTATTTTCCAGATAATATTATTCATTGAAAGTCACTCCGTTGTTAACTAAAAATTCATTGGTTTTTTGAATGAAACTTAAAATTTCATCAGTTCCGGTTTTCTTTTCCGCAGATGTTACATAGATTTCAGGAAGATCTTCCCAGGTTTTGTGAAGTTCAGCTTTGTAATCTTCAACATTTTTTATGGCAATATTCGGTTTTAGTTTATCAACTTTCGTGAAAACTATTGAAAACGGAACACCGCTTTCTCCACACCACTGGATAAATTCCAGATCAATATTCTGAGGAGTATGACGAGAATCAATCAAAACAAAAAGATTCACCAGATTGTTTCTATTTAAAATATAGTTGTTAATTAATTTTTCAAAATCACGTCTCATTACTTTTGAAACCTTTGCATATCCATAACCCGGTAAATCGGTAAGATACCAGCTTTCATTAATAATGAAATGATTAATCAACTGAGTTTTTCCCGGAGTTCCTGAAGTTTTTGCTAAATCTTTCCTGTTGAGCATTCCGTTGATCAATGAAGATTTTCCTACGTTTGAGCGTCCGATAAAAGCATATTCAGGGATGGTTCCTTCGGGGCATTCCTGCCATTTTCCACTGCTTTTTACAAACTCTGCTGTCTTTATAACCATTTTGTCTTGATTTAATTTAGAAAAATAAACCATTAAGAAATTCTTAATGGCTTACTGTCAATTTATATTTTATCTTTTACCCAATTGTATAGAATCTCGTTGAATTCATCGGGTTTTTCCATCATCGCAGCATGTCCGCATTTATCAATCCAGAAAAGATCTGAATTTGGGATAAATTTGTGCATATCTATAGCAACTTCAGGAGGTGTTACGTTGTCCTGTTTCCCCCAAATCAGGCACGTCGGGCGCACAATTTTAGGAAGATCGTTCAACATGTTGTGCTTGATGGCACTTCTTGCCAGCATCACGGTTTTTATTCCTTTCATTCTGTCATTCACTACGCTGAAAACTTCGTCTACCAAAGCCTCTGTTGCCACTGCAGGATCATAGAAAACCTCTTCTGCCTTCTTTCTTATATATGAACGGTCATTTTTTCTCGGGAAACTGTCACCAAATGCTCTTTCGTATAAACCAGAGCTTCCGGTAAGAACTAAATTTTTCACCAAGTCTGGTCTTGCTAAAGTCAAAATAAGTCCCACATGACCACCCATAGAATTTCCTACAATGGTTACGGGTTTGCCAATTTCGCTTTCGATAAATTTAATGACGTATTTGGCGATTGTTGTAAGATTGGTATTGAGTACCGGCAAATCATAGATGGGGAGCTGAGGTACATAGACCTTAAACCCTTTCTCTGAAAAAAAATTCACCATCTTGTCAAAATTGCTCAACCCACCCATCAAACCGTGCAACAGCACCAATGGATGTCCTTCCCCAGCTTCAATGAAGGTATATTTCTTATCTTTTTTTGTACTAAATATCATAAAATCGCTTTAATAAAGCATTGCAAAAATACAAATTATACACCAAATTTTTTTTGATATCTCTAATTTAAAATAAAAATAATATAATAAGGCTTTTCTTACAGTCTTTTTTAAAAATCTTTTTATTATTCGACGAATAGCAGGGCTTGTAAGTCTTTTCGAATCAAATATTTAAACCGCTTTTGTTGACTCTGGTGTAAAACTTATTAACATTAAGTCAAAAAGTGGGAAAAAGTGGGAGCTTTTGGAAAAATTTGTATAATTTTGTCCCAAATGAGAAATTTCATTGGAACATATGAGTGCAAAATAGACGACAAAGGTCGCCTAAAGGTGCCTTCATCGCTAATCAAGCAGATGGAGAACTTTGAGGAGAAAACCTTTGTGGTAAAGCGTTCTGTGTTTCAACCGTGTCTCGAAGTTTATCCTATGAAAGCATGGGATAAGCTTATGGAAAAGATTAATAAACTAAACAGATTCATTAAAAAGAATGCTGATTTCATCAGGATGTTTACTGCAGGTGTAAAAACTGTAGAACTAGACAGTGCCGGAAGACTGCAGATTTCAAAAGATCTTACGCATTATGCAAATCTTACGAAAGAAATTGTAGTGACAAGTGCAGGTGAACTTTTCGAGATTTGGGATAAAGATGCCTATGAAAAGGTAATCGCAACCAATGAAGAAGATTTTGCAAGTCTGGCAGAAGATGTAATGGGCGCTTTTGATGAAGAATAAATAAAAGTATCACAAATGAGCATATATCACAACCCCGTTTTATTGAAGCAAAGTGTGGATGATTTGGTGACGAATCAGGACGGAATATATGTGGACTGCACATTTGGTGGTGGTGGTCATTCACAGGAAATTTTAGATAGGCTTTCTGAAAATGGAAAGCTCTACGCATTTGATCAGGATTTGGATGCGCTGAAAAATACAATTGATGACCCGAAGTTTACTTTAATCAATCAAAACTTTAGATTTCTTGAAAATTCTCTTTTGATGTATGGAGTTGCAAAGGTTGACGGTGTTTTAGCTGACCTTGGCGTTTCTTCTCATCAGTTTGATGAAGCGGTAAGAGGTTTTTCTACAAGAAACAATGCGCCACTCGATATGAGAATGAATGTGATGCAGAGTCTTGATGCTAAAAAAGTAATCAATGAATATGAAGAGGAAGCCTTAGCAGATATTTTTTATTATTACGGTGAGCTTAGAGAAGCAAGAAAACTGGCGAGAGACATTGTTCATCACAGAAAAATAAAAGCGATCAATACAACGGAAGATTTGAAAAAACTATTCAGCTTTCTTCCGCCGCATAAAGTGAATAAATTTTATGCACAGCTTTTTCAGGCAATAAGAATTGAAGTGAATCAGGAGCTGGAAGTTTTAAAAGAAATGCTGGTTCAGGCTTATAATGTTTTGAAACCTGGAGGAAGATTGGTCGTGATTTCTTATCATTCTTTAGAAGACCGGTTGGTAAAAAGATTCCTGAAAAACGGAATGTTTGAAGGTGAACCACAACGTGATATCTACGGAAATTATGCAAAAGCATTTGAACTCGTAAAAAGTAAAGCAATTATTCCTGATGACAAGGAAATTGAAGAAAACTCAAGAGCCAGAAGTGCGAAAATGAGAACAGGAATAAAATTGTAAACCACAGAGTGAGAATTCCCCTCCTCTGGAAGTATGGCAAAAATTCAAGCGAATTTTTGACGGGGTGGTTTAAAAAAGAATTAGTTAATAATAAAAATAAAATCAGACAAAGTCTGTGGCAAAAAAACCAATATATCGTCCTCAAAAAAGACTCACTTTTATAGACATTATAAAAGGGAATTTTCTGAACCGTGATGAGTTGACCACGCATTATAAGTTTTTCCTGTTGATTTTTGTTCTGATGATGGGAATGATTTACTCAAACCATTTGGTAAACAAAAAAATTAAAATTGTAAACGCTTTAAAAGAAGAAACAGAAGAATATAAATCGAGAAATGCTTACGCCCAAAGTAAGCTTATTAAAGTAAAAATGGAATCTGAATTGGGGAAACAGGTTGCTGCAGATTCATTAATGACCTTAGAAAGTCACCCTCACAAATTGTTAATCAAACTGGACAGTACAGATGCAAAAGCCAAGTGAATACGACAACAAGCGTAAAAAAACTTTACGATGGGGCTACCTCTTTGCAGTGGGAGCTTTGTGCGTTTTTGTGCTTTTCATCGGGAGAATCATTCTTTTGCAGAATACCAATGTTCAGGAAATTAAAGATGATTACATCAATAATAATTACCGAAATGCCACTTTAAAAGCTGCAAGAGGAAATCTTTATGCTTCAGACGGTTCCATTTTGGCGACGACGGTGATGCGTTACGATGTTTATCTTGATTTTAAAACGATTAAAGATACCGTTTACAGCAACAATATCGGTGCGCTTACAGATTCTTTAAGCAAAATGTTCGGAAAGCCGAGAGCTGATTTCAGAAAAAGATTTGACGAGCAGAGAAAAAAGAAAAACCAGTATTATTCTTTGGTAAAAGGTTTAGATTTCGATGAATACGACAGAATTAGAAAATTTCCAATCTTCAGAAGAGGAAAAAATAAAGGTGGTTTTATCATCGACAGAAATTACAAAAGAGAGTTAGCTACTTCAGAAATCGGCGCAGGAACAATAGGAATCGATAACGGAGTCGCAAAGGCAGGACTTGAAGGAGCTTTTTCAAAATATTTAACAGGAATCGACGGAAGCAGATACGAACAAAGAGTAAACTCTTCTCAGTGGAAACCCATCGACTTTTGGAAAGTAAACGAACCTACCGATGGTCAGGATGTTTATACGACTTTAGATCTTAGAATTCAGGATATTGCGCATTCAGCTTTAGAAAAGCAACTGATCAATTTTGAAGCAAAACACGGAACGGTGATCGTCATGGAAGTGGCAACAGGAAAAGTACGTGCCTTGGTTAATTTAAGGGAAACCGAGCCTGGAGTGTATGAAGATGCTTACAACTATGCTTTAAAAGACAATATTGAACCAGGGTCTACATTCAAAACCATTTCGCTTTTGGCGGCAATGGATGACGGATTTATCGATGAAAATACAACCGTAAATGTAGGAAACGGAGTGTGGGTGTACGCAAAACAGAGAATTTCTGACGGTCATGGTGGTGGAACTTACGACATCAGTGATGTTTTGGCAAAATCGAGCAACGTAGGAACAGCAAAATTGATCACTAAATTCTACGCAGAGAAACCGGAAATTTTTCTTGATCATTTAAGAAGATGGAAACTGTTTGACAAAATGGATATTGAACTTCCCGGAATTACAAAACCAAGAATTTTAACTCCAAAAAGCAAGTCATGGAACGCTGCCACATTAGCCTCAATTGGTTATGGATATGCAACAAACATCAACCTTCTACAATTAGCAACCTTTTACAACGGTGTAGCCAACAAAGGAAGAATGCTGAAACCGATTTTCATTGATAAAATAATGAAAGACGGGAAAACTGTTTTCGAAGCGAAAGAAGAAGTAATGGTTAAGAAAATGGCTTCTGATAAAGCCATTCAGATGATGACGAGCGCTTTGACGAAAGCTGTAGAAAAAGGAACGGGTCGAAGTATTTTTACACCCAATCTGAAAATGGCGGGAAAAACAGGAACGGCAAGGTTTGAATACTGGTTGCCTGGTCCAATGAAATACAGAGCTTCATTTGCCGGATTTTATCCGGCAGACAATCCGAAATATACTTGCTACGTAATGATCAGCGAGCCGAATGTTTCCAAAGGATTTTACGGAGGAACGGTTTCCGCACCGGTTTTTAAAGAAATTGCCGGAAAAACTTTCCTGAAAACGCCTCAAAATGTTGAAAAAGAAATGCTGGTAGACA
The DNA here is from genome assembly GCF_020911865.1 of Chryseobacterium sp. C-71. Lineage (NCBI taxonomy): Bacteria > Pseudomonadati > Bacteroidota > Flavobacteriia > Flavobacteriales > Weeksellaceae > Chryseobacterium > Chryseobacterium sp. C-71. Next base: position 2,385,052 of record NZ_CP087131.1, on the reverse strand, counting down.
GAAAGGTCAATCTGAATAAAATGGTTGAGCCCAATGTGAAAATAGCAGTTAATAATAAACAAATGCCAAATGTAGTGGGATTGATTGGTAAAAATGCTATTCCACAATTGGAAAATTTAGGATACCGTGTAGACTTCAAAGGGGTGGGAAGAATTAAAGAACAGTTCCCGCTTGAAGGCACAACGATCAGCAAAAACCAGAGGATTTATTTGTCTCTGCAAAATTAAAAATAGTCCCGAAGGGACGGCCTAATAAAGAATAGGATGAAATCCTATTAAAATAAACGGTCATAAAAAATAAAATAAAGAGCATCAAAGAAATGCAATTAGTTGAATTATTAAACAGAATTCCAATACTAGAAATTCACGGTGAAAATAACCGTGAGGTTTCCGAATTGGTTTTTGATAGCAGAAAGGTTTCCGAAAACTCTTTGTACATCGCATTGAGAGGAACGGTTGTAGACGGACATTCATTTATTGCATCTTCAATCGAAAAAGGAGCAAAAACTATTGTTTGCGAAGAACTTCCGGAAAATTTAGATGAAAACATTACTTGCATTAAAGTAAAAGATGCATCAAAAACTTTAGGACGTTTAGCTTCTAATTTCTACGGAAATCCTTCTGAAAAGCTAAAGTTAATCGGTGTTACCGGCACCAACGGAAAAACTTCTGTTTCGACTTTGCTTTTTGATGTATTTAAAAATTTAGGCTACGATTCAGCTTTATTGTCAACAGTAGAAATCAGAATTGGAGAAAAAATCATTCCGGCGACACACACGACTCCGGATGTAATTACGATTAATAAAATTTTGTCTCAAGCAGTTGAGGAAGGTTGCGAATTTGCCTTCATGGAAGTAAGTTCTCACGGTATTGCCCAAAACAGAATAGAAGGGCTGACTTTCAAAATCGCAGGCTTTACAAATCTTACCCACGACCACTTAGACTATCATAAAACGTTTGATGAATATTTAAAGATCAAGAAAAGATTTTTTGATGAGTTAAACGAAAATGCAATTGCCATCACGAACGTTGACGACAAAAACGGAAACGTGATGCTTCAGAACACGAAGGCTGTAAAAAGATCTTATGCTTTGAAAACGATGGCAGATTATCACGGTAGAACGTTGGAAGTAGATTTCAACGGAATGCTTTTGAATTTCAATGGAAAAGAATTCTGGACGACTTTAACAGGAAAATTCAATGTTTATAATTTGCTTTTGGTTTTTGGAATTGCATCTGAATTAGGTTTTGAGCAGGATGAAATTCTTCAGGCCATCAGCATTCTGAAAAGAGTTTCCGGAAGATTTGAAACTTTCAAATCCGATGGCGGAATTTTCTTCATCGTAGATTATGCACACACTCCTGATGCGTTGGAAAATGTTTTAGACAGCATCAACGACATCAGAACAAAAAATGAAAGACTGATCACTGTTTTCGGTTGTGGAGGTGATAGAGATCATTCCAAAAGACCTGAAATGGGAAATATTGCTTCAAAGAAATCAACTTTGGCAATCATCACTTCAGACAACCCGAGAACGGAAGACCCGAATCAGATAATAAAAGAAATTGAAGCAGGCGTTGAACCTCAAAACTTCAGCAAGTACACATCAATTCCGGATAGAAGAGAAGCTATCAAAATGGCAATCAAATTCTCTGAACCAAAAGATATTGTTCTTGTAGCCGGAAAAGGCCACGAAAACTATCAGGAGATCAATGGTGTAAAACATCATTTTGATGACAAAGAAGTAATAAATGAGCTTTGGAAGCTTATGAGTAAGTAATAATGTAAGCTTTAAACAACTAAACCAAAATTTGAACTAAATGTTATACTACTTATACGAATACTTAACGAGCCAAGGCATCCACATTCCGGGAATGGGAATGATGAGGTACATCTCTTTCCGTGCAGGGATGGCAGTTTTGTTGTCTTTGACGATTGCTCTTATTTACGGAAAAAGCATCATCAATTACCTGAGAGGGAAACAGATGGGCGAGTTGGTTCGTGACTTAGGATTAGACGGGCAAAAGCAAAAAGAAGGAACACCTACAATGGGAGGTTTCATCATTATTATTGCTACTCTGATTCCAGTTTTGTTATTTACAAGAATCACGAATATTTATATTGTTCTTTTGATTGTAACAGTAGTTTGGATGGGTGCAATCGGGTTTTTAGATGATTATTTAAAGAAAATCAAGAAAAATAAAGATGGTTTAAGCGGGAAATTTAAAATTGTCGGACAGGTCGGTTTAGGGTTAATTATCGGAGTGACAATGTATTTCCATCCCGATATTACGGTGAAAAGAAAATATGCAGATACAAAAGTGGTCAACAGAAACAATGTAGAGCAAAACTTTATGCCTGCTGAGAAAATCACTGTTTCCACAGTTCCTTTTGCTAAAAATAATGAGTTTGATTACAGCGGAGTTTTATTTTGGATGAATGACGAAGATGCTCACGAATGGGCTTGGATTGTTTTCATACCCATTGTAATTTTCATTGTAACTGCAGTCTCCAACGGAGCCAATATTACCGACGGAATTGATGGTCTTGCAGCCGGAACAAGTACGGTTATTTTACTGACGTTGGCATTTTTTACCTACGTTTCAGGGAATATCATTTTTGCAGATTATCTCAACATCATGTTCCTCCCCAATATGGGTGAAACCACGATTTTTGTCGTCGCCATGGTAGGTGCGGTTATCGGATTTTTTTGGTACAATACGTATCCGGCGCAGGTTTTCATGGGAGATACCGGAAGTTTGATGCTGGGTGGTGTAATAGCTGTTTTGGCGGTTATTTTAAGAAAAGAATTAATGATTCCTGTGCTTTGCGGAATTTTCTTAATAGAGAATGTTTCAGTGATGTTGCAGGTAGTTGTATTTAAATACAGAAAAAGAAAATTTGGGTTAGAATATGCCCAGAACAATAGATTGTTTAAAATGTCTCCATTGCATCATCATTATCAGAAGGATGGTTTTCATGAAAGTAAAATCGTCAATAGAATGATCATTATCGGTGTCATGTTAGCGATTGTATGTCTTATTACATTGAAAATGAGATAAATTAATTTAAAATTGAAATTATTTAATAATTAAATTTTTCAATCATTAAATCAAAACAGAATTATGAAAATAGTTGTTTTAGGAGGTGGAGAAAGCGGTTGTGGTGCTGCTTATTTGGCTAAAAAGAAAGGTTTGGAAGTATTTCTTTCAGACAAAGGAGCCATTAAGGATCATTACAAGCAGTTTCTGACTGAGAATAATATTGAATTCGAAGAAGGAAACCACGATGAAGCAAAAATCTTAAGCGCAGATTGGATTGTAAAAAGCCCTGGAATTCCCAAGAAGGCAGAGATGATTCAAAAAATTCATGAGAAAGGAATCAGAATTTCTTCTGAAATAGAATTTGCTTCAGAATTTACCAACGCCAAGATTATCGCCATCACCGGAAGTAACGGAAAAACAACTACAACGTCTTTGATTTACTACATTCTGAAAAGTGACGGAATGAATGTAGGTTTGGGCGGAAACATTGGTTACAGTTTTGCAAAGCAGGTTGCAGATGAAAACCATGAATATTATGTTTTGGAGGTAAGCTCATTCCAGCTGGATGATATTCAGAACTTCAGACCCTATATTTCTTTATTGTTGAATTTGTCTCAGGATCATTTAGATCAGTACAATTACAACTACGAAGAATATGCTCTGGCAAAATTCAGAATCGCTGAAAATCAGGAGAATGACAATTTTTTCATCTACAATAAAGATGATGAAATGAGCAAAAATATTCTAGAGAAATTTGAAATCAAAGCGAAGATGATTCCTTTCTCTACCAAAGAGAAACTGAATGAAGGTGGTTTTATAGATGAGCAAGAATTAATTGTAAAGCTTAAAGATAAATTCTCGATGAAAATCGATGAACTGTCTTTAATGGGAACTCACAATGTTGGCAACAGCTTAGCCGCTTCAATTGCCGGTAAAATATTGGAAATCAATAATGAAAGCATCAGAAATTCATTGATGACCTTTCAGGCAGTTGAGCACAGACTCGAATTGGTAACTGAAATTGATGGTGTAAAATTTATCAATGACAGCAAAGCGACCAATGTGAATGCAACGTATTACGCCTTAGAAAGTATGAAAACCCCGACCGTTTGGATTGTTGGCGGACAAGATAAAGGAAATGACTACTCAGAAATTGAGAATTTAGTTAAAAGAAAAGTAAAAGCAATTGTTTGCTTAGGAATTGACAATCAAAAAATTATAGACTTCTTTAAAGATAAAAAAGAGTTTATTTATGATACTTCCAGTATGGAAGAAGCGGTGAAAATATCGAAATCATTAGCGAAAAGCGGTGATACGGTTTTATTATCACCATGTTGCGCAAGCTTCGATTTATTTAAAAATTACGAAGACCGTGGCAATCAGTTTAAAGAACAGGTTTTAAAAGCAACAGCTAATAGCAACAGCTAAAAGCAAAGAATATGAACGAACAGTACACAGACGAAAACAAGTTTGAATATCTAAAGGGCGATAAAGTGCTTTGGATGGTCATTATTGTGATCTCTATTTTCTCGATTTTCCCCGTGTATTCTGCAAGTTCAAATTTGGAATACATTGTCAATAACGGAACTACAACGGGTCACGTTATGAAGCATATGTTTTTTGTTATCTTAGGATTGGTCATCATGAGATTCGTTGGTGTGGTCAAATACGAATACATCGGTAAGCTCAGCAGTATTTTGCTTGGTTTAATGATTCTCTTATTGGTGGTAACCATGTTTACCGGACAAACGATTGATGGAGCGAGCGCCTCAAGATGGTTGAAAATTCCTGGAACACCGATTTCATTTCAGCCTTCGTCATTTGCGTTTTTAATGTTGATTATTTACTTGTGCAGATATTTAACTAAAAAAATAACCAGAGAGCGTACGGTTGGTGAAAATGTAGGGTTTATTTTCGGGCCGATTTTATTGGTTTTTGTACTCGTGGCAAAAGATAACGGTTCTACAGCTTTGATGATTTTAATGGTTTCAGTAATCGTTTTGATCATCGGACAGCTTCACTGGAAGTACATTGCAGGATTTATTTCATCATCCTTTGTAGCGATTGTTCTGTTTTTATTGGTTGCCTTAAACACCAATCTGATCGGTGGAAACCGTGTGCATACTTGGATGAGCCGTATCGAAACATTTACCTCAAGCAAAGCAAAAACAGCTGATGTTGATGATGAAAGTGTAAAGGCAAAAAACTATCAGGTCATGCAGGCAAAAGCTGCAATCGTTCACGGTGGAATTACCGGAATGGGACCTGGAAAAAGTGCATTAAAACAAATGCTTCCACAGTCTGCATCAGATTTTATTTTTGCAGTAATTGTTGAAGAATATGGTGCAATAGGAGCGGTTTTCCTCATCAGTATGTATCTTATTATGATTATCAGAATAGTGATGATAGCGAGTAAGATGCCTGCGTTTTTTGGCTCACTGCTCGTACTCAGTCTCGGGGTGATGATTTTTGTACAGTTAGCAGTTAATATTGCCGTTGCTGTCAATCTGATTCCGGTTACCGGACAGCCGTTGCCATTAATAAGTTATGGGGGAACATCTATGTTGGTGACCTATTTACAGTTAGGAATTATTTTAAATATAAGCTCAAGAATCCAGATATATGATGAAGAAGGAATGGGCAAAAAACAAAGCATCGTCGAGATCAATGATATTGCTTAGAACAAAAAAATATGGAAATAAGAAAAATTACATTTACTGACAGCAAAAACACAGAGAATACTGTGGTGATTGACACCAACGAGAATATCAGCAGTTTTCTTGAAACTTTCAGATTGGAAGTCGACGAAGTTATTGAGCTTAACGATGCGATGTATACTGTGAAAGCTATTTCCGAGAAGGTTATTGATGCTAAAAATGAAATTTTGGTTGATGTAGAATTTATTGATTTGATTGAAAATCAACCTACAGCTTAAAATCGATATGATGAACAAAAAACTAAAAGTATTACTAAGCGGTGGCGGAACAGGAGGACACATCTTCCCGGCCATTGCTATTGCAGACGAAATCAAGAAAAGATTTCCTGATGCAGAATTTTTGTTCATCGGTGCCAACGGAAAAATGGAAATGGAAAAAGTTCCGCAGGCAGGTTATAAAATTGAAGGAATTGATATTGCAGGAATCGATAGAGGAAATATTTTATCCAATTTGGGTCTGCCTTTCAAGATTTTGAAAAGTTTATCTAAATCTAAAAGAATAATTAAAAATTTCGCTCCGGATTTTGCGGTGGGAACAGGCGGTTTTGCGAGCGGCCCCGCTTTATATGAAGCAAGCAAAATGGGGATTCCGATTTTTATTCAGGAACAAAATGCGCATGCAGGAGTGACGAATAAAATATTAAGTAAGAAAGCAAAAGCAGTTTTCACAGCTTATCCAAAAGTGGAGGGTTTTCCGGCTGAAAAAATAAAGTTTTTGGGAAATCCGATTCGTGAAAATATCATTTCAGGAATGCAGGAAACTTCCGAGGCAAAAGAGAAAATGGGTTTAGATCAAAATAAACTCACGATTCTTTCGGTTGGTGGTTCATTAGGCTCAAGAACACTAAACAACGGCTGGAAAGATAATTTAGATCATTTAAAAGAAAAAGGGTATCAGTTAATCTGGCAAACCGGAAAATTGGATTATAAAGAGATAGTTGATAGTTGTCAGTTGTCAGTTGATGGAAGTTCCGACAACCAACAACCAACAACCAGCAACCAGATCCAAATAAAAGAATTCATCAAAGACATGGAAACTGCCTATTCTGCAGCTGATGTCATAGTTTCAAGAGCGGGTGCAATTGCCATTTCAGAGTTAGCTGTTGCTCAGAAACCTGTTTTATTGGTGCCATTTCCGTTTGCAGCGGAAGATCATCAAACTAAAAATGCGATGACTTTAGTTGAAAAAAACGCGGCCAAAATGGTAAAAGACTCGGAAATGCAGGGAAAATTCTGGAATACATTATCAGAGATCTGCGAAAATGAAAGTGTAAGAAAAGAAATGTCAAAAAATCTGCTATATTTTGCTAAACCCAATGCGGCGAAGGAGATTGTGGATGAGATATTTAAAATAATTAAGTAATGATAAAAGGACTTTCAGTTTATCGAAAATTCATTTATGAAGATGATGCTTTAGAATTAATGAAAATTTTGGAGTTGAATCACATTACTTATGAATTGGCAAACAATTCTTCTCAATTAGATTCAAATTTTGGAGGAGATATAAATACAAAACAATTTGAACTAAAGATACATTGGGAAGACTTTAATTTGGTTGAAAAATTAGAAGAAGAGCTTGTAAAAAACGAAGTCGAAAATGTAGAGAAAGATTACCATTTATTTGATTATTCTGATGAAGAATTGATTGAAATAGTGATGAAAAAAGAGGAATGGAATAAGTTTGACTATTTACTCGCTCAAAAAATATTAAAAGAAAGAGGAAAAGAAATTAATCCCGAACTCTTAAATGTAATTAATAAGCAAAGAATAAAAGATCTTTCCACTAAAGAAGAAAGTCCTACATGGCTTATCATTATTGGTTATTCGACTGCTTGTTTAGGTGGGTTTTTAGGGATATTTATTGGTGGATATTTAATGTATTATAAGAAAGCTCTTCCAAACGGTGACAGAGTTTACGGTTTTGAAAGAAAAGACAGAAGTCATGGTCAAAATATTCTGATTATTTCAGGTATAGCATTTTTTATATGGATTGGATTAAGCCTTTTTAGATAATAATTTAAACAAATGAACAATTTAGAAACATATCAAAATTTTTACTTCGTCGGTATAGGAGGTATCGGGATGAGTGCTTTAGCGCGTTATTTCCATGCTTCGGGCAAAAAAGTTTTGGGCTACGATAAAACCAATACAAAATTGACGACGGCTTTGATGAGTGAAGGAATTGATATTGTTTTTGAAGATTTCATTGATGATAAAATCACGTCACTTCAAAAAGAAAATACATTGATAATTTATACTCCAGCAATTAAAAAGTTGGGAATTTTAGATTATTTTAATGAAAATAGCTTTGAAGTTTTAAAACGTGCAAAAGTTTTAGGTTTAATTACCGAAAACACTGATTGCATCGCTGTTGCTGGAACTCATGGAAAGACAACGACGTCTACTTTGGTTGCGCACTTGTGCAAAGAAGCAGATTTGCCTTTTTCATGTTTTTTAGGTGGAATTTCTGAGAATTTTAAATCAAATTTCCTTTATAATGGAACTCAGTATTCTGTGGTGGAAGCCGATGAATACGACAGAAGTTTCCTTAACCTTTCTCCGGATTGGGCAGTGATTACTTCGACAGATGCTGATCATTTGGATATTTACGGCGATAAAAATACGATTGAAGAAGGTTTCAGGCAGTTTGCAGCTTTAGTTCCTGCAGACCAACAGCTTTTTGTAAGAAAAGGAATAGAAATCGGCAGAGCGCATAAAACCTACGCCGTAAACGAAGTTGCCGACTATTACTCAGACAATCTTCGCATGGATTATGATAAAATCTATTTTGATTTTCATACACCAACGGAAACGGTAAAAGATTTTGTCTGGGACGTTCCGGGGATTCATAATGTAGAAAATGCAACGGTTGCATTGGCAATTTTAAGCAATCTTGGAGTTGATTTTGAAACGTTGAAGAAGGCAATTGCCAATTTTAAAGGCATAAAAAGAAGATATACAAAACATATTTATCCGAGCGGTAAAATTTATATTGACGATTATGCACATCATCCTACAGAGATTAATGCAGTTGTTGGTTCGATCAAAACATTTTATCCTGATAAAAAATTGTTGGTGGTTTTCCAGCCGCATTTGTTCAGCAGAACGAGAGATTTTGTGGATGGATTTGCTGAAAGTTTAAGCAATTCTGAAGAGTTGATTTTGTTGGATATTTATCCTGCAAGAGAACTTCAGGAGAATTTTGAAGGAATTACTTCAGATTGGTTGTTGGAAAAAGTGACTTTAGATAAAAAGGAAATTTCAGGTTTGTCTGAAGCTTTTAATAAGATAAAAGAAAAAGAATTTGACATTTTGTTAACAGTCGGAGCAGGAAATATTGATATACTGTATGACCCGATCTGTGAATGGTTGAGTGGAAATAATTTTTAACGCAACGAGCGCAAAGAAATTTAACAATATTATGAAAAATCGTTCGCAAGGGCGTTTCACTCAGCAAATTAAAGCTGGGAATATTAAAAAATAAAAATTAAGCCGTTGCTGAGTGTAACGCCTTAGCGACCGAAGAATAAGCTTAGTTAGTGTAAAAAAACTTTGCGACCATAGGTTAAAATAAAAACATTACGAGGATGACAGAAAATGAAATTTCAAGTTTGCCTGAAGCTTTTAGTAAGATAAAAGAAAAGGAGTTTGATATTTTGCTGACGGTCGGAGCAGGAAATATGGATACACTGTATGATCCGATTTGTGAATGGTTGAGTGGAAATAATTTTTAACGCAACGAGCGCAAAGAAATTTAACAATATTATGAAAAATCGTTCGCAAGGGCGTTTCACTCAGCAAATTAAAGCTGAGAATAATAAAAAATAAAAATTAAGCCGTAGCTGAGTGAAACGCCTTAGCGATCGAAGAGTAAGCTTAGTTAGTGTAAAAAAACTTTGCTACCATAGCGTTAAGATAAACACATTACGAGGATGACAGAAAATGAAATTTCAAGTTTAGTTTTTGATGCAGGAATAAAAATTCATCGCAAACTTGGAATCGGTCTTTATGAAAATGTGTACGAACAATGCTTAATTCACGAATTGAAAATAAAAGGATTAAATGTTGAGAGTCAAAAAGATATAGCTGTCGAGTATGAAGGTTTGATAATAGAAAAAGCTTTCAGAGTAGATTTATTTATTGAAAACAAAGTTATTGTTGAAATAAAAGCAGTTCCGGAAATTAATGATTATCATTTTTTCCAACTTTTAAATTATTTGAGAATATCAAACATAAAATTAGGAATGATTTTAAATTTTCATTCTACACTATTTAAAAACGGAGTAAAAAGAGTAGTAAACAAATTATAATATAAAAAATTAAGCCGTAGCTAAGTGAAACGCCTTTGCGAAAGAAAAATTAAGCGATATTAATGTTAAGAAAACCTTGCGACCATAGCGTTAAAAGAAAACAAGCAAAATGAAAAACAAATACAGAATTTTAAAAATTGCCATCACAGTAATCATTCTTGGGTTCCTGCTGAGTTTCTCTTTGAAGAAATTTAGTGACCAGAAGATTACAGATGAGAAAATTTCTGTAAAAATGAATGAGAAAACTCCGGTGTACTTTATTGACGAAAAAGATATCAAGCAAATCGTTATCAAAGAAAATCCGTCAGGAAAGGTTGGAGATTTAAATATTCCGGAATTGGAAAAGAAAATCAATGCACTTCCAGCTGTAGACAGTGCGAATGTGTATTTAAATTTAAATGGAAAACTGAATTTAGATATCAAACAGCGAGTTCCGGTTTTCAGGTTAAATTATAATGGAAAAGATTTTTACGTAGACGAGAAAGGAACAGAATTTCCGATTTCCAAAACCTATTCTCATCCTTGTATGCTGGTGACAGGTGATGTGAAGAAAGACGAATATGAAAAGCTTGCGGAATTGGTTGATAAAATTGACAAAGATGATTTTAGTAAAAAATATTTCATCGGAATTTCAAAATATAAAGACAGCTACAATCTTCTGACGAGCGAAGGAAATTATAAAGTGGAGATTGGAGATTTAGAAAATATTGAATTAAAAGTAAAAGGTTTTAAAACTTTTGTTGAGAAATATCTTGTTTTTCAGGATCCTCAGAAATACAGTATGGTTTCGGTAAAATATCAGAATCAGATTGTAACGACTCTGAATCCTTATTTTAAAGAAAATGACAGTATTTTAAAAGCAGGGCATAAAGATTTAGCGAAAACTCCGGTAGCAGTTGTTACAGTTAAAAAACCAGAAATCCATCTGAAACCAGCAGTAAAAAAGGCGAATTCAACTTCTTTAAAACCAAAAGAAAATACAAAGCCTAAAGCTGTCGTCAAACCCAAGGAGAAAAAGAAACCGGCCACGAAGCCTAAGACGAAAGCAAAAGTCAAAATAGAATAAAAAGAGTCTCGAAGGGACGACTTAACAAAGGATAGGATAAAATCCTATCAAATAAAAAAGCAATTAAATCAAATCGATATAAAACAATGGAAAATCAAGAGTATTCAGTAGGTCTTGACATCGGGACAACCAAGATTGTCGCCATTGTCGGAAGGAGGAATGCACACGGGAAAATAGAAATTCTCGGTGTTGGTAAGGCCAAAAGTCTTGGAGTTCATAAGGGAATTGTGAATAATATTTCACAAACCATCAACTCCATTAAAGCAGCTGTGGCAGAAGCACAGTCGAGTGCAGGTGTACCTATCCATAAGGTCACCGTGGGTATTGCGGGTAAACACATTCGTTCGCTGCAGCATTCAGATTACATTATGCGTGAGAATCCGGACAGATTTATCACAGATGATGACATCGAAGCGCTGAAAGACCAGGTGAAAAAACTGGTCATGCTACCGGGTGAAGAAATTATTCATGTCTTACCGCAGGAATATAAGGTTGATTCTGAAGGAGAAATTCAGGAGCCTGTCGGAATGCACGGAAAACGTCTTGAAGCCAATTTTCATGTTGTTGTAGGACAAATGGGAAGCATCAGAAACATCGCAAGATGTGTAAGAGAAGCAGGTTTGGAGATGGAAGCGCTAACTTTAGAGCCTTTAGCATCTTCTGAAGCCGTTCTTACCAAAGAAGAGAAAGAAGCAGGAGTAGCCATTGTAGATATCGGTGGTGGTACTACAGATATTGCTATTTTTAAAGATAATATCATCCGTCATACTTGCGTCATCCCTTACGGAGGCGGAATTATTACGGAAGACATCAAAGAAGGCTGTTCAATTATAGAAAAGCACGCTGAGCAATTAAAGGTTAAGTTCGGTTCTGCAGTTCCTGAATTGGAAAAAGACAGCACATTTGTAACGATTCCTGGGCTTCACGGTAGACCGGATAAAGAAATTTCATTAAAAACTTTAGCACAGATCATCAATGCGAGAGTGGAGGAGATTTTGGAAATGGTCAACACGGAGTTAAAGGCTTACGGAGCTTTCGAACAAAAGAAAAAACTGATTGCAGGAATTGTTCTTACAGGTGGTGGTTCAAACTTGAAGCATCTTCGTCAGCTGGCAAATTATACTACAGGATTCGATAGTAGAATTGGTTTCGCAAATGAATATATTGCCAACGATAAAAACCAGTATCTTAAAGGACCGGAATTTGCAACATCTATCGGTTTACTGATGGAAAGTTTGAAGATCAGAGATAAAAAAACGATTGCTGTAGAAGAAATTGTTGAAACTAAAGTTGAGGCTAAAATAGAGTCTACACAGACTACCGAATCTGCAAACACAGAAGTGCAGCAGACAATAGTTCAACAGCCGATTCATGAAGCACAGGTTCCTGTACAAACATCAAGACCTTCAAAACCAACATTCGGACAGTCTCTGATGGAAAAAGTGAAAAAATTCTTTGAAGAAGTAGAATAAATTAATAGAAGTGATGAATGATAAGCGATGAATGATTTTTCTCATCAACTATCATAGTCGTTTATCAAACATAAAAAATATAAGTATGGAAAATATAGGCACACAAGGATTTTCATTTGATCTGCCAAAAGGAAATTCTTCGATCATTAAAGTTATCGGTGTTGGTGGCGGCGGAAACAATGCCCTGAAACACATGTACGAAAAAGGGATTCACGGGGTAGATTTCGTGATTTGCAATACCGATGCGCAGACTTTAGATAACAATCCGGTTTCAAATAAAGTTCAGTTGGGAGTTACCATTACTGAAGGTCTTGGAGCAGGTGCTGATCCTGAAGTGGGTGAAAAAGCAGCAATCGAAAGTATCGAAGAAATCAAAGCTGCGATGGGACAAAACACCAAAATGGTTTTCATTACTGCAGGAATGGGTGGTGGTACTGGTACAGGTGCTGCCCCGGTTATTGCTAAAGTTGCCAAAGACATGGGAATTCTTACGGTAGGTATCGTTACCGTTCCTTTCAGCTTTGAAGGGAAAAGAAGATTGGATCAGGCAGAATTAGGTTTAGATAAATTAAGAAATAACGTTGATTCATTAATTGTCATCAACAATGATAAATTAAGACAGCAATTCGGAAATCTTGGTTTTAAACAAGGGTTCTCAAAAGCCGATGAAGTTTTAACCAATGCTGCAAAAGGTATGGCAGAGGTTATTACCGGTTATTTTGATGTCAACATTGACTTTAGAGATGCTAAATCTGTGCTTCAGAATTCTGGTACGGCATTGATGTCTACAGGAACGGCTTCAGGTGAAAATAAAGCTGAGGAAGCAGTTAGAAAGGCATTAGACTCTCCGTTACTGAACGACAACAAAATTACAGGTGCAAGAAATGTGTTATTGTTGATCAGAAGCGGTGTAGAAGAAGCTACGATGGATGAAATCGGTATCATCATGGATTATATCCAGAAAGAAGCTGGTCACACAGCAGACATCATTTTTGGAGTTGGTGCTGATGAAGAATTAGGTGATGCGGTAAGTGTATTGGTGATTGCTACTGGTTTTTCTAATGATAACCAAAAGTTTTCAGGTCCTACTGAGAAAATCAGAATTGGTTTAAATGATGCTTTGGAAACTCCTAAAGCTTCACCTTTTAAAACAAGAGACGAGAGAGAAGTTTCTCCTGAGCAAGGTTATGATTTTGGCGGAAAAAATCTTTTCAGACTAGATGATGAAGAGCAGGATACGCCACAATTTAAGATGTCGGCTTCTGAAAAAAAAATGATTATCGAGGATGAAGATGTAAAAACTGAAATAAAATTCTCTGATAGAGAGGAAGATACATTGGAAAGCCCTATTCAGAGCTGGAGAAACGAAGAATCAAGTGCTCAAGACGATGTTAATTTGTTTTCTTTTGATGACGATCCGAATGATTTAGAAATTCAGTCTTTCTCTTTCGATTTTGAAAATAAAAAAGAAGAGCCAAAAGACAATTCTTTCAAAAACAATTATTCTGATGAAAAAGCGGTTGAATTTAACTTTACGGTGAACGAACCAATCGTTGAACCTAAATATGATTTCGGACAGCCAAAAAATGAAGTTGAAACGTCTGCAGTAATCGAGAGAGTAGAGGAAACAACTCACAAGGTTGAAACTTTTTATCAGACTCAGGAGCAGCCAAAAGCTGAAGAAAAACCTGTTGTTGAAAAAAGAGTGGAAATAGAAACTACGAGACACACAGAATCTGAATTCACTTTCGTTAACAAACCTGCAGATCAGGAAAGAGCATCAGAAAGAAGAAACAAGCTGAAAGAATTCAACTCTCGTTATCAGAATTTTGATCATGTGAATGAATTTGAATCTGTACCGGCTTTCAAGAGAAAAAATATCTCTATTGACGGCTCCAATGCCTCAGACCAAAATATAAACACGTATTTGTCTGATAACAACGGAAACATGCAGATCAGAGAAAACAGATTTTTAAATAAAGATGTAGATTAAATTAATTTGAAAATGGGGCAATTTGAGAATTTGAAAATTTAACGGTTGGAAATAGTGTTTTAGATAAAAATTAAAAAGCTTATCCGCAACCTGTCATAATTAAAAATGCTTTGTATTTCTTTGTTAAGTTAACGGCTTTGTATAACTTAAAAAGGGCAATATTTAAAGATTCCTTGTTTGACCTTGCGTTAAATTGAGAGCTATGATAAATAACGGATATGCATAAAAAATTAACACAGCATCAATCATTTTCAAATTATCCCATTTTCAAATTTTCAAATTAATGAATATGAGTTTAGAACATACCATAAGCGAAGCAATAAAAACAGCGATGAGAGCAAAAGACAGAGTGGCTTTAGATTCTCTTCGTGCTGTAAAATCTCAGATATTATTGCTGAAAACCGAAGCTTTAGGAGCGGAAGTTTCACCTGAGCAGGAAATTGCAATTCTGCAAAGAATGATTAAGCAGCGTAAAGATTCTTATGAGCAGTTTACAGCTCAAGGGAGAAACGATTTGGCAGAAGTGGAAGATGCTCAGATGAAAGTCATTGAGAAATTTTTACCCGCACAATTATCTCCTGAAGAATTAGAAGCAGAAATCAAGCAGATAATTTCAGAAACTAGAGCTGAATCGGTTAAAGATTTAGGAAAAGTAATGGGATTAGCTTCAAAAAACTTAGCCGGAAAATCAGACGGAAAAAGTATTTCCGAGATGGCTAAAAAGTTACTTTCGTAATTGATTGTTGACCGTTATTGGTTGATAGCTTTTAATATAGTGTCAACTGACAACCAAAACAATCATCCAATTTTAAAAAGGATATTCAACCTTTGCATATCGATTTGATTAACGAAGCCCGGAACTTTATGTTTCGGGCTTTATTTTTTTAGTTAAACTTATTTGAAACTACCTTTAAAAGTATTCTAAAAACGGATTGATTAGGTAATTTTGATATCTAGGGAACTAAATTTCACATCGTCATTACTGATGGATATTACTTAAATAAAGTTTTTTTCATGGGTATTAGTTTTTAGAACCATTTCAAAATTAGTGAAAAATTATTAGATATTAACTAAATATTATTGTTAATAATTAAATTATAATGTGATTTAAATGTATAATACATGTTTTTTAATTTTGTTTTGCGAACGCATCAATAGTTTTTATTAATTGAGATAAATTTAGAAATGTTGTAAATTTGTATACAATTAAAAATTACAAGAAATGTATCCATCAGATTTAGTATTGCCAATGAAGGCTGAACTTACAGATAAAGGTTTTCAGGATTTAGAAACTCCTGCACAGGTAGAAGATGCTTTGAAGCAGTCTGGAACGACTCTTTTAGTAATCAACTCTGTTTGCGGATGTGCGGCAGGTGCAGCAAGACCTGGCGTAGTTTACTCTTTAACCGGAGAGAAAAAGCCAGATCATTTGACGACCGTATTTGCAGGTTTTGATAAAGACGCAGTTGACGCAGCTAGAAAACATTTAGCTCCATTCCCTCCAAGCTCACCGTGTGTGGCTCTTTTCAAAGACGGGGAATTGGTTCACATGCTGGAAAGACATCACATTGAAGGAAATCCTGCAGGAGCAATTGCAGCAAACCTTCAGGCTGCTTATGACGAATATTGCTAGTTGTAAGTAATTAATCACTTTATATAGAAACCGTTACAAATTTTGTGACGGTTTTTTATTTAAATCATTCCTTGGAAATTCAAATATGATTATATTTGTTGAAATGGCAACGAAAGCACTTTTCAATACGGTAGTCAATTGGTTTATCCGCCAAAGGATAGATCAGATACAGAATTTTATGGATCATCCTATCGAAACGCAGAACGGAATTCTGTTTTCTCAGTTGTTTCATGCAGAAGATACGGAATATGGTAAAAGATATGGTTTTAATACCATTTCAAGTTATCAAGATTTTAAAAATAAAGTTCCTGTAGTTACTTATGAAGATTTTGAACCTTACATTGAAAGAGCCAGACAAGGACACAAAGATGTAAGTTGGCCCGGTTACATTAAGCATTTTGCTAAATCTTCCGGGACGACCAATGCCAAGAGCAAATTCATTCCTATTTCCGCAGAGAGCCTCGAATACTGCCACATGAAGGCTGGGAAGGATATGGTATCCATTTATGCCAATAATCATCCCGAAAATCAGCTTTTCACCAATAAAAATTTACGTTTGGGCGGAAGTTCAGAATTATATGCCGATTTCAATACAAAATTTGGAGATCTTTCTGCAATCTTAATTGATAATCTTCCATTTTGGGTAGAAATTACCACCACTCCAAGCAAGAAAGTTTCTTTGATGGGAGAGTGGGAAAGTAAACTTAAAGCAATTACTTCTGAAGTGAAGAATGAGGATGTGGGAAGTATTCTAGGTGTTCCAAGTTGGATGATGGTGCTTTTGCAGAGAGTTTTGAAAGAAACAGACGTTAAAAGTATTTCAGAATTGTGGCCCAATCTGGAAGTGTTTTTTCACGGTGGAATCAGTTTTAAACCATACAAAGATCAGTTTAAACAAATTATTGGAAAGAATATCAACTATTACGAAATTTACAACGCTTCGGAAGGTTTCTTTGGAATTCAGGATAGACCGAATAGCGACGAAATGCTTCTGATGCTGGATTACGGTATTTTCTATGAATTTATTCCGATGGATCAGTTTCATTGCTCAAACCCGAAAGTAGTAAGTTTAGAAGATGTAGAAATCGGGAAAAATTATGCGATGGTGATTACTACCAACGGAGGACTGTGGAGATATTTAATTGGAGATACTGTGATTTTTACTTCAGTCACACCTTTCAGAATAAAAATAACGGGTAGAACGAAACATTATATCAATGCGTTTGGTGAAGAATTGATGATCACCAATGTAGAATCTGCGTTAACAAAAGCCTGCGAAGCAACAAAGTCAGCCGTTACTGATTTTACGGGAGCGCCTATTTTTATGAAAGAAAACGAAAGCGGTGCCCATGAATGGATTTTTGAGTTCAGCGAAAAACCGCATAGTTTAGAAGAGTTTACCGATGTTTTTGATCAGCATCTAAAAGCCATCAACTCTGATTATGAAGCCAAAAGATATAACAATATTACGTTGAAAAAACCTGTCATTCACATTGCAAGACCCAATTTGTTCTATTGCTGGCTGGAATCTAAAGGAAAGCTTGGCGGACAAAATAAAGTGCCACGTTTGAGTAATGACAGAGAGTATATTGATCCTTTATTGGAAATGAATAAAACATAAAAAACCGCAGAAATCTCTGCGGTTTTGTTTTTATTTTTTAAGGTCTTCTTTCAGTTTTTTTGCGGCATCTTCTACTTTTTGAGCGCCTTGTGCTGCGGTGTTTTTAACATCTTTACCAACTTCCTGAGCGCCGGATTTGATGTCTTTTCCTACTTTGTTGGCTTCATTTTTAATATCTTTTCCTGCTGCATTCAGATCTTCTTTTGCTTTCTGAGCAGTTTGCTCAATTTTGTCACCTGTTTTATCAACCGTGTTTTTGATGTCAGATTTTGTTTTGTCTATTTTTGCGCTATCTACCAAGCCTGTGCTGCTTTCGGTTGTCGTGGTAGTGGTGACAGATCCGTCCGGATTTTCTACTTTTTCAGTTTTTGAGGTAGATTGTGTGCAGCTTACGATAACCGCTGATACAGCGATTGCTGCTAAGATTTGTTTTTTCATTGTATGTATCTTTAAATTATGTTATTAATCTGTTTTGGGTGTAGAGGTGGTCGTATTTTCTTTAGCCTTCAACTTCTTTTCTTCTTCCAGTTTTTTCTTGTTTTCCTTTTCAAGTTCTGCAGTAATTCGTTTTTCTTCTTGTTCTAGCTTTATTGCTTCTTTTAGCGAATCCTGATATTTTTGAGAAGACATTCTTATCTGGCGTACAATATCTACTGTGGTTGCTCCTGCTGAAAAAGAGTCAATAGCCGTCGTGTCATAATGAGGCTGTACTGCCTGAATTTCATTTGTATTTGCCGCTTCACGTTTCGAACAGGCAATTATAAATATGGAAATGATGCATCCCGCAGCCAATACTTTTTTCATGGAACTAATTTAATAGAAATTCTGCAATTACCTGATAGTGATCTGATAATTTTACAGAATAATCGACTTTGTAATTTAATGGTGTAATGCTTTTTGAGGTGAAAATATAATCAATCCTCAAAGGAAATTTGTAATCATGAAAACTTGTAGAACTTCCGTTCCCTGCTTTTAGAAAAGCGTCATCAAGATTTCTTCCGAGATTATAATACTCCCAGGAATTAGGAACTGAATTGAAATCTCCTGCCAAAATTACAGGATAAGGTGATTGATCAACTGCTTTTCTGATTTTTTTCACCTGCTCCTCATGTGTTTTGAATGTAGGAATCAATCTTGAAAATAGTGTAGCCATTTTATTTTTCTCATCTTTTCCGCCGTTTTCATCTTGCATACCAAGCATATTTTTATTGAGCCTAAAAGGTTCCAGATAAACATTAATCACTCGGATAATTTTTCCGTCAATATCAATATCTGCGTAAAATGAATTTCCTTTTGAGTCATCATTGATTAGATCCCCTTGGCGCAAAATTTTATGCTTAGTTTTAAGGATTACCGAAGGGTATTTCACCAGATCTTTCCTTAATGCGGTGCTGGTATCTTTTTCCTGAACGAGAATGATATCAGCATTTTGATCCGTAATATATTTTTTAACGGTTGGCCAGCCTGAACTTCCGTATTTTACATTAAATGTTAAAACTTTAATATCTTTCTGATGAGACTGGGCGGTCTGTTGTGGTGTAAAGTTGACCCATCTTCGCACCGGATTATAAAAAATAAAAGTCGAAAGCAAAAAAACTATTGCAATTTTCTTTTGTTTAAAAAACCAGATGATTGTTAACAAAAGATGAAGAACAATCAGATAAGGAAAGGCTAAAGAGAGTAAATTGAGCTTGCTGAAATAGTTTGGAGCGATCCAGGCGTTGGCAAATGTGCCTAGTAATAATGCGATTAATAAAATATGAAAAACTAAGAATACATGTACACGCTTCATTGAAAACTCTGATATGTATCTTTCGCAACAAAAACACTGCCAACATTATGATAAATAACGGAATAGGCTTATAATCAATCAATTTTGAATGTAGCAACTACCGGAAAATGATCAGAAAGTTTTACTGAACGGTCAACCTGATAAGTGACAGGTTTCACTGACGCTGAAGTGAAAATAAAATCAATTCTGATAGGAAATTTATAATCATGGAAGCTTGTTCCACTTCCTTTTCCAACTTCAAAAAAAGCGTCTTTTAAGCCCTTTCCTAAATGGTAATACTCATAAGAATTGGGAACTGAGTTTAGATCTCCGGCTAAAATCACGGGATACGGCGACTCATCGATACTTTTTCGAATAATATCTACCTGCTCCTGATGCATTTTGAAAGTCGGAATTAATCGCTTCACGATGTCTTTTACTTTTTGCTCATCCTCTTCACTATTGCCATTGAGCTTGACCATGCTTTTTTCAAACTTAAAAGGCTGAAGATAGGTGTTGATGATTCGGTATTTTTTTCCTTTTATTTCGATATCAGAATATTCAGAATAAGCATTAAATTCTTCATTGTACATCCCTGCAAACAATTCCTTATGAGCTATAGTTTTGTATTTTGAATAGGTAGAAATAACAGGCGTCAGATGGTCTTTTTCAAGGTCTTTAAATTGATATTTGCGACCGGCATCTTCCTGTAGCAAAACGACATCTGCATTTTGTTGATTGATATATTCCTGAATGTTTTCAATTCCTAATTTTCCACCTTTTACATTAAAAGAAATAATCTTTAGGTTAGCAATTTCCTTACTGTCAGTTGAATAATTAACCCATCTTTTGACAGGATTTAATAAAAATAATCCCAAAAAAATAAATACAAACGCTCTTTTTTTCCAGGAAAAAATCCAGAAAAATGTGAGCAAAACATATCCGATCATTAAAACAGGAAATCCTAAAGACAGAAGATTAAACCAAG
Organism: Chryseobacterium sp. C-71; assembly: GCF_020911865.1. NCBI lineage: Bacteria > Pseudomonadati > Bacteroidota > Flavobacteriia > Flavobacteriales > Weeksellaceae > Chryseobacterium > Chryseobacterium sp. C-71. The sequence goes on along the minus strand of NZ_CP087131.1, from coordinate 2,364,438 downwards.
GAAAAACTTTCGGCGGAATATAGGCGTTCAGTAAAACACTAAGCAACAGAAATAATGTGGCTAAGTGAACAATTAGAAGAATAATACGGAAAATTTTCACGAAGTTAGTGTTGGTTAAATCTATACAAATGTTTCCTCCATATTCTGGCAAGAATGTAACCCACCAAAGCCCCGCCTACGTGAGCAAAGTGAGCAATGCCTCCCATATTTCCATTAATTCCGAAAAATATTGAACCTGCAACTGTAGCGATAAGTAAATATTTTGCTTTTATCGGGAATGGAATAAATAGAATAATCATTTTTTCATTAGGAAAAAGAGTTGCAAAAGCTGCTACAACACCAAAAATTGCGCCTGAAGCACCAACTAATGGTGTACTCATGGTTTGCATAATGTTTGCAACAAGGCTTTTTTGTGTTTCAATCGATTCTACAGAACCCTTAAAAACCTGATTTTCGCCAGAAAAATAAGCTGATAAATCAAACCCGAGAGCCTCAAGTTCCATTGCGTGTCTTTCAACCTGAATGAATTCCCACCCATTAAACAATAAGAAGCCACCGATTCCGCTTAAAAAATAAAGAATCAAAAATCGTTTTCCACCTAAAACATTTTCTAAAAATGAAAAACTGAAAAGCGTAAACATATTAAAGAAAATATGCATCAATCCAGAACCATTTCCTAATGGGGCGTGCATAAACATGTGGGTAATAATCTGCCAAGATTTGAATAAGGGCGATAAAGGAAAAAAAGCTGCTAAAGAGTAATAAAGTTGTTGATTGTGTAAGGCATACAAAAAGAAATTGGTCACAACATAAACAACAATATTCAGTATAATTATATTCTTCGTCAGCGGCGGTATATTATTAAACATCTTCTAAAATTTATTTTTCAAATCATTAAACGGAACTTCATAAAAGCATCTTTTTCCGGTAGGTAAAAATTCAGGGAAACCTAATGCGGTAAAGTCTTTGATCACTTGCTCAGCATCTGCTTTATAAATAAAATCAAATCTTGATTTCGACTGCATTTTTGCCCATTGATTGTGATAAAACTGCATAAATTCGTCCTCGGTTTTATATTCTAAAATGTCAAATAGATTTTCAAGAAACTTCATCACTTGAGTTTCTTTCAATCCTTCAGGAACAGTATCGATTCTGAGCACGTTCTCATGTGCAATTTTCATGTCAAATCCGAGCTCTGGGAGAAATTTTTTAATGGATTTGTATTTATTTTTCTCAATTTCGTTCATGTGATACTCCAAAGAGAACAGTAAGGCGTGACTTACGTTGCCTTTTTTTACATTTTTATTATTTTCGGCAACTAATAATCGGTGCATTCTACCCAAATCAAGCATCAGCGTTCTGTCGCCTTTGTTAAACAGCCAATATCCGTTCGGAAGGCGCATCAAATCTTCATCAAAATCTTCATCTTCAAAAAGATTAATTTTAGAAGGTTCTGCAGAAATATTCTGATGATACATTTCCGTAAGATTATGAATCTCGGTTTTGGTTACCTCTCGTTCTTCTAAAAATGGATTATAATCACGGTCTACAATGATTTCAGGCATTTTTAAGCTTCCACCAGAATTGTTGCTCTTGCTTGGAAAACTTTTCTGCATCATTTCGTCAAGCTGTGGATCTCTTTCAAAATCTAAGCTTGGTGCAATGTTATAAATTCCCAATGACCGTTTAATGGTAGAACGAATCAAAGCAAAAATTAAATGTTCATCCTCAAATTTTACTTCTGTCTTCTGCGGATGAATATTCACATCGATTTTCTCAGGATCTAATTCCAGAAAAAGAAAAAATGTTGGGATATATCCGGGTAAAAGAAGCCCTTCAAAAGCTTCCTGCACTGCTTTGTTGAAATACGGACTTTTAAAAAACCTTCCGTTGACGAAAAGAAACTGTTCGCCACGGGTCTTTTTTGCGCCTTCAGGTTTAGCAACAAATCCGTGAAGTTTACACCAAAGAATATCTTCTTTAATCGGAATCAGTTGCGGATGTAATTTTCTTCCGAAAACATCCACAATTCTTTGCATCTGTGTGCCTTTTCTCAGTCTGAAAACAGGGTCATCATCATGAAACATAGAAAATTCTAAATTTTCATGAGCCAATGCCACACGCTGAAATTCATCAATAACGTGTCTGAATTCTATATTATTATTTTTTAGAAATTTTCTTCTTGCCGGAACATTGTAGAAGAGATTTTTAACTAAAAAATTAGATCCTTCCGCAGTCTGTACAGGTTCCTGAAACTGAAAAATTCCACCTTCAATATAAATATTGGTTCCAAGCGGAGATTCTGCCTGTTTGGTTTTCAATTCTACCTGCGAAACTGCTGCAATGGAAGCCAAAGCCTCTCCACGAAATCCTTTTGTAGAAATTTTAAAAATATCGTCGGTTGCTCGTATTTTTGAAGTGGCGTGTCTTTCAAAAGCCATTCTGGCATCGGTTTCAGACATTCCTTTTCCATCATCAACCACCTGAATGAGATTTTTGCCGGCATCTCTTATGATCAGTTCTATTTTTGAAGCTCCGGCATCAATGGCGTTTTCCAAAAGTTCTTTTACAATCGATGCAGGTCGCTGCACCACTTCACCTGCTGCAATTTGGTTGGCTACATGATCCGGTAAAAGCTGAATAATATCTGACATAAAATGATGAATGAACTTACAAAAATAGTCAAAGGAAATAAGATTTAAAATAAATAGGTGATGAATTAAAAATTAAGTCTGATTAAATTAATCTGATTACACGTTTTTAAAGGCAAAAAAAATTTTTAACGCAAGGTTCGCAAAGATTTTTATATACTAACTGCTTTTAAGGTTCGCAAAGGCGTTCTACTTAACAAAGACCATAAAGGTTTTCATTACTAAAAAAACCGGATTTTAAGCCAAATAAAAAGCCCCCGTTTGCAAAACAAACAGAGGCTACAAAACTAAAGTATATACGATTTGTGCTGTCAATTGACTGATCATTTAAGTTTCTTCTAAGACAAGCTTAGATTTTTCTTTCCTGGTTTCTTTTATCATCACTTCACCATTACCGTGGATTTTATCATACATAAATGCCATAAAGTTCGGCTTGTTGTAAATTTTTGCGTATCGGTAATTGGTTCTGAAGTGTCTGATATTAATTTTATAGAAATCATACCCAATCACGACCAGTAAACATAAACTGATGATATAAAAAACGCTGAATTCTAATGAGTAATAAACCAATCCTGAGAAAATAGCTCCTAAAACATAAGCAGACATAATGCTCAATAAAAGCTTTGCTCTTGCGATTAATTCAGGGTTTTTTCTGTATTTTTTGTGGGTAAACATGGATGCAAGAATTCCTAAATCTGTTGTAGTACCTGTAAGGTGGGTTGTTTTCACCAAAAAGTTAGATATACTTGCCGTCAAACCATTCTGTAAACCTGTTGCAAAAAGCATTAAGGCTACCAAAACTTCTGCTTCTTCCAGAGTTTTTCGGTAATAAAACTGACCGTAAAAACCAACTCCGACGAGACATAGAATCTCCAGAATAAGCGGCATTGCATGGGCAAAATATTTACTTTTCTTATTAAAATTGATGACGAAAAAGTTTGCTGTGAAACTTCCGAAGAAGAAAAGGAAAATCCATGCGCCTACAACAGCAACCTGTGACCAGTTTCCTTTACTGATTTCTGCGGCAAATACGGCGTAATGTCCCGTTACGTTTGAGGTAAAGGATAAAAATATAAGTAGAGATGCAATATTTATAGTTCCTGCCGTAAAGGCAGTCAGCGTCCCCAGTCTTATATTGTCTCCCAATGTCCTGCTGTTACTATAATTTCTTAACATTTTTTTAGATTTTAAATGGTGACATTTAATTTAAACTTCAACAAAAACTTCTGCAAGTCTTCCTCTTTCGGGCATAAATTCCGGAACACCAAGCGTTATTTCTTTCACCTGGATGTCTTTAGCCTTTTTGATGTAAGGAGCTAAGTCAAATTTTCCTTTGGTATTCTTATCTTTCAGATTCGCTGCATAATATGCTTCTTCTATATTTTCTGCTGTCAGATAATTGTTGAATGCTCTCTGGAAACTTCCGGTGAAGACATCACAGACAATTTTATTTACCAAGTGCGGATATTTGTTTTTGATGATGCTGTAGGCATCGCAGAATTCTTTTGATCTGATTTTGTTGAAAACCGTTCCTTTGGTATTGAATAAAAGATCTCTGATAGAATCTCCCATGTCATAACCTGATACAAGCAAGATGTTGTACTGCGTGTTTTCTTCCGTAGCGTTTTTCTCTTTTAAAACTTTCTTTAATATATTTAAAGATTCAAGAGAATAGTCTGTTGCAATTAAAATGGTCTTGATCATATCTTTTAGATTTAGTTGTTACCTATTTTGATAATACAAAACTATATCTGTAAGATTAGAAGACCTTTGGAACGGAATTAAAATGTAATTAAAGAGATTAAAATGAGATTAGAATTTCATTTTAAAAATGCTTCATTTTGAAGCTAAGGTTGTTTTTCTTTCTGCTGTGCTGCATAAATAGTAGGAAAACGCATTTGCACAGTTGTTCCCTGATTTTCGTGTGAACTCACAATCAATTCACCATTATGCATTCTCACAATGTTTCGGGCAAGAGGAAGTCCAATGCCGTACCCTTCATAATTTTTAGTGTTTGAGGCTCGGAAGAAAGGATCATAGATTTTATCCATTTCAAATTCCGGAATACCGATTCCTGTGTCTTTGATGATGATGTAAACATCTGTATCTGTAGCTCCAAGTGAAACTTTTACCTGCTGGAAGTTGGAATATTTACAACCGTTATTCACAATATTGGCAACTGCAAGATGCAGAAGCTGCTCGTTCCCCTGAACTTTCAGTTTTTTTGGATTATCGGGCAACATGCTGATGTCGAGAAAAATATTATTTCGTGAATCTATTTTTCTGATGGTTTCTATCACATCCCAAAGTAATTGGTCGATTCTTACTTTATCGATTTTCTGAATTTTTCCGTCAAAACCGGTTTGAGCAATGATTAAAAGCGCTTTTATTTTTTTATCGAGTTTCTCGGCTTCGTCCAGGATGATTTCTAAAGTTTCTTTGTATTCATCGGCAGTTCGGTTGATAGAAAGTGCGACATCGGCTTCTCCCATAATGGATGTGAGTGGTGTTCTGAGCTCATGCGAAACGTTTCCGATCAAATGATTTTGAGTTTCAAATGATGTTTCAATTCTTGTCAACATCGTATTGAATGTCTCGACTAATTCGTTTAATTCTTTGTTGTCAGGCTGTGGTTCTAATCTTAAATGCAGGTTCTCTGAGCTGATTTCTTTTACTTTTCCGGTGATTTTAAGGATAGGTTTAAATAAAGTTTTAGATAAATAAAAAGAAAAAATCATGCTGAAGAAAATCGAGAGAATCATACAGGTAATCAATGTTCTCTTCAAAAATCCTAAATAATGAACGACGTAATGGTTTTTTGCCGATGCGATAGCAATGTAATCTTTGTTTTGAAATCTAAAAGACTGACCGATGTAGTAAAATTCTTTATCGTTGTAATTTGCCTCGCCTCGTCTGATGATATTTTTAAAAAAACTATCCGGAATGTGAACTTCTTTGGAAATATGTTTGAAATTTGAATCTGAAGGAACGGCAAAAACATAATCCCTTTCCATGGGAAGTTCTTCGTCGTTTAAACCGTTGAGGATATAATTTTCAGGTAAATCAAGATGTTCTTTTCCTTTTTCAATCTGTACAATGGTTGTCGTACGGATTTTCAGCAATTCATAGAAACGCTGATGCGAAAAATTAACAATAGAAAAATAAACCAAACCTCCAAAAATGGAAATAACGGTCGTAAAAACAACCATCAAAAGCACCATCGTTTTGGTTTGATTTGTTATCATTTTGTTAGGCATCTTTTATGGCTTTTTTAAGACATAACCCATTCCAATCACTGTATGGATGAGCTTTTTGTCGTCCTGATTATCTATTTTTTTTCTTAAATAATTAACGTAGACATCTACAACATTGGTTCCAAGTTCATAGTTTACTCCCCAAACTGCATCCAGAATTTCTGCTCTTGAAATTACTTTTTCTGGATTGTTGAGGAAATACATCAATAATTTATATTCGGTAGAGGTCAGAGAAATTTCTTCTCCGGCACGCACTACTTTTTTGGTATAGTCGTTCACCGTCAAATCTGAAAACTGAAAAAGATATTCATTAAAAGTTTCATCTTCTGTTACTTCGGGAGTTGCAATGGGAACGCTTCTTCTTAGTAAAGATTTAATTCTGGCAACCAACTCGATAAACTTAAAAGGCTTCACCAAATAATCATCACCGCCACTTTCGAGTCCGAGAACAATATTTTCTGAACTTCCCAATGCCGTTAAAAAAAGAATAGGAACGTGTTTGTTGGTTTTTCTGATTTCCTTGCAGACGTCCAGACCATTCATTCCGGGAAGCATAATGTCTAAAATGACCAATTCGAAATCATTCTCCTGCACCAGGCTTACACCTGTTAATCCGTCAAATGCCACCGAAACTTCATATCCTTTTTCCTGAAGTCCTTTTTTAATAAAAGAAACTACGCTGGTTTCATCTTCAATCAGAACAATTTTTTTCACGTCTAGATGTTTATTTTTTAAGGTAAACTGTTGTCTCCACCAATTTTTATTAAGCAAAACTGTGTTGAAGGTTTTAAGCAAAACCGAATTTCACAAAAATAGGAAAAAGATTACAAATCATAGTAATAAGAAAAAGACGAAGAAAACTTCGCCTTTGGAATGAATGATATGTAGAAGAGTGTTTTTTATTTACCTGAAATTGCTTTTAAAATAATAGGCTCCAGATTTGATGGCAAATCGGCAGATTTAATCTGATAATTTTTGATTTTCATTTCTTTGAACCAATTTTCCCAATATTCTTTGATGACATCGGCTTCGAAAGGATTTCCTTTTGCGGGATTGATTCCCAAAACAATAACTTCAAGATTATCTAGATCATCATTGGCTTTTACAAATCCCAAACCTTTATCCTGAATTTTATTTTTGAAATCCGAAGAATTTAGTTTTAAAGATTTTACGAGTTCCGGAGTGAGATAAGAGGTTTTTTGACCTTCAGAAAATTTAGAATCTTTGTGATAAATATATCCGTCAGTTAAAATGAAAAGTACATTTCTGTGATCGTCTTTGATGCAGTAATCTTTTGCTTTATTCTTGAAAAACTCCCAGATATCTGATCCGACATATTTTTTATCTTTTATCGCTGACTCGTAAATCTGCATTGGCAACGAAGAATATTTGTTTTGAACCAAATTAATATTTTCCTTTGTCGTGTTTTTATCGAAAGACACTTTCAGCTCTTTTGTCAGTTCGTTCATTTTAGGATCTGAAGGTTCAGGATTAAAGAAAACCTGCATCTGATCGTTGAGCTGAATAACTTTCTTGCTTTTAATGTGATCTAAAAATCCTTTTTCAATCGCTTTGATGTATTCCGTATCTCTCTGGAAATATTCCATCGTCGGATTTGGATTTTTTTCAGGATCAATTCTGTCTGAAAGATCAATTAAAACGCTTACGTTCAGGTTTTTTGCAGAATTATCTATTGGCGTTGTGTTTTCTGAAACTTTTTTCTCCGACTTTCCGCATTGAATAAAAAACGCAGAAGCGATAATGAGGTAAAATATTTTTTTCATAATTAAATTTTATAAAACTGACATGTAAACAGAGTTCTGACTATCGGAATTTGCTCCTACTTTGTTGAGATTGTAATTGTATTGCTTCTTACATTCTTCTATCATTTCCTGTTTTACAGATTGAGAAACGGCTAATTTTTCACTCATAAATGTGATCCAGCCCTGCATATATTCTGATGCGTAGAGTTTGTAATCTTTCGTAGGAATAATCACTCCGTCGATAATATTCTGAAGTTCTTCAATTCTGCCTTTTGCTTTGGCAATCAGTTCTTTGATGCTTCCGATGCTGTTTCTGACTTCTTCTTTTTGCTTTTCAAAATCAACGATTCTTTCCTGATGAACCAAAATGTCTTTTTGTCTTCTGATTTGTTCGTTTTTGATCTTGTCTTTTTCTTTATGTTCTTTCATCACAAAATCGAAAACCAATCCCCAAATGATATACACTATAAATCCGGCGAAAATAATTCCCCAAAACTGATTCTTGGTAAATGCTATTTTGAGATCGAATGGAAGAGACTCAAAAGTTTTGTTCAGTTCGTACAATTTAGATTCAATTTCGTAAGCCAGAATAGCATCGAAAACAAATGTGATAATGAATAATAATGCGATTTTAGCGTAATTGCCAAAGCTTTTGTTTTCTCCAAACATATGGATCAGATATCCCAAACCTAAAAACACAAACGGAATCAAAGTAACAAAAGCCCCTTCCAGCGGACCTTCAGACCAGGCTTTGTTGAAAGCCTGTGCGTCTAAAACACTTTGAATGATATTTCCGTTCGCATCAAAACTTTTGAAAAACGCAGAATACGAAGTCGAAATATAGAAAGTGAAAAGGTATAAACTGATCGGAATTAAGAGAATCAAACCAATCCAGAATTTTGTGGAAGCACCTTTTGTTGCGTTTACGCTGTACGCTTCGGGATTTCTCGGAAGATCATTGATTTCAAATTTCAGACCTTCAATTTTATCCTGAACATTTTTAATGTCTTCATCAATGTTGTTGAGCTTTTCTTCTTTGTTGTCTAAAGAAACGGTCAAACCTTTAATTTCGGTTTCCTTGTTTTTCTGTTCGTTCAGATAAGGTTCTTTTAATTTACTCTGCTTTTCAACGAGCTGTTTTTCTTCGTTTTGAAATTTCGAATAGATCGCATCAAGGCAAATGGACAAAGCAGTGTGATTTCCGCTGTTTCTTGTCCCGTCTCTGTAGCCAGATTCGTGATACGTTCGTTTGCGACTTTCTTCGGTTGATTCGTTGTCTACAGGTTCAGTTGTCGGAAGCTGATTTTGATTTTCTTCAGCCGGAACAGTTTTTAACCTGAAAAGATTTTTAATATTTGAGGTCATGGCATTCATGGTAATCAGTTTTTTAAGTCATTAAGAATATCAGTTTTGGTTTTTCCGTTTTTTACTGCTTCGATGAAATAATCGGCAATATCTTTTACGTTTTCTTCTACGAAACCGAACATTCCGACATATTTTTTTAAAGCAGAATATTCATTTTCAGAAACAATTCCATCTGCCCAGATCATTATCGTGAGATCGTAGAGATATTCTACTTTTTCTTCAATTGTTTCCGGAATCAGAGATTTTGAATTGATTGGATTCAGAAGAATTTCATCTAAATTTTTTGAAGATATTCCTCTTTCTTCGGCTGATTTGTAAAGCATTTTTAATTCGAGCGGACTAAAATCGTCGTCGCAAATTGCCATTTGATATAATCTTAAAAAATGAGCTTTAAGATTTTCGGGTATTTGTATTGTTTCCATAGTTTTATTTAATTATTCGGTCTCTTGTTCTTGGGATTTCTTGGTGCTGAATGTCGATTGTTTCCGGTTCTTTTATTTTTTTTCTTGGAATTAAACTGTAGAAATAGTAGAGTAATAAAAGTCCGACAATGCAATCAATGAAAATCCAAATAGGCTTTAAATAAAGGTAAATCGGGTTGAAAAGAATGAAGATCAAAACAAAAGTGATGAACCAAAATCTTCTGGTTTTAAACTCATTTACAATAATCACGAATGACATGAACGAAACGATGATCCGAAGAAAAGTGTAATAGCCAATCGGTAGATCGATAATGCCGATAAAACAGCATAATGAAGCTATAATGATGAGGTATTTCATATTATTAGTTTTATAATTTTGCCGGACTTTTATTGTGAATTAGTTACAGCCTGAACAGTATGATCTGTCTACATATTCTCTGCTTCTTCCCGCCATGTAATAGCAGCCACCTCTTTTTCCTACATACAGCGTATGTCCATTGTAAGTACAACCTCTATTCGCTGTTGATTTTGATTTTCTTGCTTTTCTTTTCTTCTTCTTTTGTTTTTGAGCTGAAATTTCAGTTTTTGAGGTTGAAGAATTTGTTGATGCTGAGAAAGTTGCAGGTAATAATAAGCCTAAACCTAAAAGGCTTGTGAGTAGTAGTTTTTTCATGGTGATTATTATTTAATTTAAGAATAATTTTCTAATGTCAAATGAAGCTGATTTCTGAAATTATAAATCTCATCTAAACTATTCAGCAAAATCTTTTCTCCGGCATCTTTTCCGTTATGAAACGTTTCGAGATATTTGTTTGCAGTATTGAAATGCAGTCTGCAAAGTGGTTTTCTGTTGTTGTCATCCAATAAAATCCCGAAATATGACAATGTGTCTCTGTAAGCAATTCTTTCAGAAGGAATTTTTTCTCTCAATATGGCTTTTACAATTTGGAATCCTTCGAGTTCTTCCTCTGTTGTGGCAATTTTCGAATCATTATTATCGTCAATCAATGTGGAGTTGATTACTTTTTCTTCCTGTTTTTCAATTTGTTCGTTGATGCTTAGAGCAGATTTTAATCTGAAACTTATGGATTCGTTGATTGATGTCGCTAATGCCTTTTTAGTATATTCCTTAAAAGCAATCATTCGGTTTGCGGTTAAAGGTTTTTCAAAAAAACGATTCACTAAAAGCTTTACAATTTCATCGGATGGATTTTCTATTTCTTTCTCAAATTCTTTTCTGATGGCTCTGATGTATTTCAAAGCTTCTGCAGAGTCTAAAATACTTTCAAGATTGTAATCTTTCTTGGTGAAACTCTCCAGTATTTTTATCGAACTGTCTTTAATATCTTCAATATTGATGGTGAAAAAAGGCTTTTCGTCCATAATATTTGGCTTTTCAAGATCAGTGTAGAAATTGTAGATAATTCCGTTGGTAAGAACTCCGAATCTTGATTTTGAAACATGAAAATAGCGATGAAGCTGAGAATTATGGGCATCTGCACTTTCTTTCCAGTGTTTGCATTCTATAATAAGAATGGGCTCATCATTTTTTCGAATGATATAATCTATTTTTTCACCTTTTTTGGTTCCGATGTCACAAATATGTTCCGGAATTACTTCTGTCGGATTGAAAATATCATATCCCAAAATCTGAATAAAAGGCATTACAAAAGCGTTTTTTGTAGCTTCTTCTGTTCCGATCTGGTCTTTTAAGCCAACAACCTTTTGATGTAATTGCTCAAGTTTAATTTTAAGATCCATAGTTTTAATTTTTAAATTGTCTCATCAACTGTTTCTGCTGAAGGAGCATTGGATTTAACTGAGGAAATGCCAACTTCCATTGAAGCTTTCGAACTGTAATATTGGCTCTTACCAATAATTTCTCCGTTTCCAGCTTTCAAAACAAAATAATCTTTGCTGTTAACTGTAACCCTTCTCTCATATCTCGCATCGTTTTGAGAATTGATTTTTACAGATTCTATTCCTTTCTGGCAAGATGATTTCTGTACGTAGCCTTCACTCATTAAAATAATTTCTCCGTTGTTGGCTTTTAAGTTGAATTGATATTCTTTGTTTACTCTTTGAGTGATTACAAATTTTCCCATGATTTTAGTTTTTACAGCCGTTTTTATCGCATGTTATTTTATCAGAGGTATTTGTCCAATGGTCAGAATGAACTGTTGTATCGGTTCCGCATCCTGTTGTTCCTCCTTTTTGTCCTTTGTGAACGATTGCTGTTGGTGTGTGTTTTACATTCATAATAAATATTTTTTACATTGTTTTTAATACTCCAAATGTATAACCCTTTTAAAACCAATCCTTACGGGAAACCATAAAATGAAAAAACCTTTCAAAAAAATGAAAGGTTTTTAATAAATATTTTTTTAATTCTAAATAATTCCCCAATCTTTACAAAGAGCAACGAGTTGCTCGTTACTACTTATTTCCAAAGATTCTTTCATATTATTGAGAGCTTTTTCCACACTGCTTAAACTTGATGGCTTAATATTGTTTTCCTTTAAATAATCGGGAATGTTTTTTTGCATCATACCTTCTGATAGCAGCTTTACCAGAGTGATCTCAAATCTTGTAAAATCATAAGAGTTTTTGGTTTTTATTGAATTTTTGACATTGGTTGAAATATATTTTTCATTATTATAAATGGCTTTTGTTGCCCGTTTCAATTCTTTAAGATCTTCACGCCCTTTTGATACGAAACCATTGATTTCATGTGTCTTGAAAAGATCGTCTACTATTTCAGCACGATCTTCTATTGAGAAAACAATGATTTTTATAGCGGATTGTTCACCTTTAATAGTATTGATGAGTTCTCGACCATCGTTGATATTCTGCTTTCGGTGGTCTTTGACAAACGAAAGGTCGGTAATAAGCAGATCATAAGGGTTTTTCTCACGGATGCTTTTTTTGATCTTCATAAATGCATCATCACAATACTGAACATTGTCTATGATCTCAATTTTTAATTCTTCAAGAGCTTTCTGAACGGATGAGTTGTAACTTTCGAAATCTTCTGCTATTAGTGCTTTTTTAAACATATTGTTAATTTTTTACTGGAAATGACAGGTTTATTTTTAAACCACTTTCTGTCTTCGTGTCAAAATTAATTGTTCCGCCAATAGAATTTATACGGGATTCCGTATTTTGCAAACCATTTTTAGGAGAATGTGTTGAAATTCCTACGCCATTATCAGAATATGAAATGTTGATCAGTCCATTTTCCCGTGAAAAATCAAGAAGAACTTTATCGGCTTTGCTGTGTTTTTTCATATTGGTCATGAGTTCCTGTAAAATATAAAAAATTTCAACTTTAGAATTGTCCGGAATGTCTTCCCATAAAGATTCTTCATTGCCTATAATCGGAACTTTAATTGTTTCTGAGGAGTAAGATTTTAGCATTTGAGATAAGTGCTGTGAGAAATTATGCTCAAGAGCAACATCATTTTTTTCATAGGATATATCGCGCGAAATCTGATAAATTCCATCAAGTTTATAAAGCAAAACTTCTTTATTCATATTCTCAGTATTTTCCACTTCCGACATTACATGATAAACCTTATTGGCTACTTTATCATGTACTTTTTTGGATGTTCTTATTTGTTGTTCTTGTAAGCGGTTTTCAGATTCCAATAACATTCTCTGTTTATGTTTTTTGTAATAAAAAGCACCAGCAATTAAGGTGAATAATAAAGCAATTATTCCAATATTTCTTTGTAAAACTTCAACCTCTTTCTCAGCTTTCTCAGTCTTTAGCTTTTCTACATCATAACGGATGATAGCAAATTGATTTTTAGCTTTGTTTCTAGTTGTTTGAAGTGTACTGATAATAGAATTGTATTTTTTAAAGTTTATAAGATAATTGTGGGAATCTAACTCTATTATTTTTCTTAAAGCTAATATTTGATTACTTGGGATTTTTATATTATTTGCTGTTTCAAGCATTTTTTTGGCAAAATATAACGAACTATCGCTGTCTTTTTTTATAAAGTATTCAGATAATGTTTCATAACTTGAATTTAGACCTTCTAAATCATTTTTTTTAATTCTGATTTTCAGTGCTTTATGTAGTTGAGGCAAGGGATTGTAATTTTCATTGTCAAGATATTTTGATTTTGCAAGATTGTTTAGTGCTTTTGAATAGTAAATACTGTCCTTACTGACAACTGCTTTTTCTAAATATTTTTCAGCTAATTTGTATTTCTGTTGAGTTATTAATACATCGCCAATATTGTTATAACATAGAAATTTCGCTTCCTCATTATCAATATATTTTAAAGTTTTAAAATAAAATTCTAAAGATTTTTCAAAATTTCTGAGAAAATTAAATGAGAGGGCAATATTATTATAGTTTGTGGCTAGTGTACTTCTGGTTGTACTATCTTTTTCTCTTTTAAGAAAATTGTTAGCCTCTAATGATGATTCAATTCCTCCAAAAAAGTCCCCATTTTTTGTCTGAATTATTGCCATGTTGACTAAAGATTTTCCAACATTTAAAGAGTCATTAGTTTTTATATAATTACTTTTAGCAATGTTATAGTAATAAAAAGCTGAATCAGTTACTCCAGAGTCCCTAAATTTTTTTGCTTTTTGATAATTAAAGTCACCGACGTTAGACTCTATTTTATTTCTATTACAAGAAAATATAATCATCAAGAGAATAAATGCTATTAAGGAATACTTCATGATATTTAGTTTTTAATGCAAAATAATAAAAAAGGACAGATGTACAATCTGCCCTTTAATTAAATATTATAAATTATGGTCTTGGAGGTGGAGGTAATTGTCCGGAGTTTCCTGTTACAGGCTCTCCATCATCACCAGTTCCCGTTCCCGGATCAAAACCTGTTCCTCCGGAATCCTGCGTTGTCACTGTTCCTCCGTTATTATTATTGCATGTTGCATTTCCGTTATTGTTTCCGAATGCTAAGCCAAGTAGCATTAAAAGTATTTGAATCATTTTGTCAAAAAATTTATTGTTAAAGCATTCGTGTTCTTCCCTGCGAAACAGATCGCAGACAGTGTTACACGTTTAAAAAAATTGAAGCGCTTCTAAATTTTTTGGGAAGTGAACCTTCAAAAACGGAAGAGAAACATCTGCTTCCCAACCCGGAGTTTTCTTCCGTTTTATCAGGTGATTTTGAAATCAGTTTTGTAAATTTGTTTTTTGTAATTGTTTGTTTATCACTGATTTCTTTAGCAAATTTGCAACAAAAGGTAACGCCAGTGTTAGACAAAACATAGACATCGATGGACAATAAATGGACAGGATTTGATTATGGAAAACCGTAATGAATTATGATTGAAAATCACCTATTTTGTAATGCTCTTAAAAACTAATTATGTCCAAAAGAAAACTACTAATTCATGAAGTATTTCAAAAGATTAAATCTAAATCTGAAAAGGATACAAAGAACGGATGGGCGACAGATCTTTCTGATGATATTGAAAGGAAGTTGGGTTTTATAATATCTGTGAAAACACTTTCGAGATACCATGATTCATTTATTACGGGAATAAAAGAAGAAACGGGTATAGAAACTTTAATCTTGAATAAACTGAGTGAGTATTTAGATTACAAAGACTTCACGGAATTTTCAAGAACTTTTACAAAGAAAGATGATGAAGCCAATAAAACAACAGTCAAAATAAGCGTTGATAAAGACGAGGAATCTTTAACGGAAAAGCTTTCCAATATCATTATCAATATTACGAATGAGCAAAATTTCAAAATGCCCGAATTCATAAAGAAAAACGGAATGGGAATTATGGAGATTGTGCTTTTGATATGTTTTACGACGGGAACCGTTGCCTTTTCCAAGAAGCCGAATAATCAAATTCAAGGAATTGCGGGAATTTTAGAACCTCAACCGCAATGTATGTATTGGGATAGAAGTGAATACAAACTGGTAGATTGCCAGAATAAAAATCCGATTTACAATCACAAGATTTCTTTTGATTATGAAAAGATGACCTATTTGAAAAGAATTGAAAGAAAAGATACTTTGACAGTGGAAAATGCTTACGGAAAAGTTTGGTATTCAAAGTATAATGGGGTAGTGGAGTTTTTTACAAATGATGGAGTAGATCCCAATAATGGTAGAGAATTAAGAAAAGCCACAGAATATATTATTGATAAATACGCTGGAGTTATAGAAGAGGAAGTTGAGCAATAAAAAAAGCGAAGATTTCTCTCCGCTTTAATTTTTTATTCTGAATCTGTCAACATTCCGAGTTCTCCGAAATGTTTTTTAAATTTTTGAATTTTTGGACCGACTACTGCACTGCAATAAGGTTGGTTTGGGTTGACATGATAATATCCTTGGTGATACTGTTCTGCCGGCCAGAATTTTTCAAATGGTGCCAACTCTGTCACATATTTTCCAGGCCATTTTCCTGAAGCTTCAGATTCTTTGATAGAATTTTCTGCTCTTTGTTTTTCAGCATCATCTTTATAGAAAATTACCGAACGGTATTGAGTTCCGATGTCATTTCCCTGTCTGTTAAGCTGTGTAGGATCGTGAAGGAAAAAAAATACATCCATCAACTGATCATAAGAAATAATTGCCGGATCATAAGTTATTTGTACCACTTCAGCGTGTCCCGTTTCTCCGGTGCAGATTTCTTCATAGGTTGGATTGTCTTTATGCCCCCCAGAATATCCTGAAATTGCAGATTCTACACCTTTTAACATATTAAAACAGCTTTCTACACACCAGAAACATCCACCTCCGAAAGTAATTTGCTGTAAATTATTTTTATCCATTTTAAATTGATTGTTTGTTTAAGTCATTCATTCTCATACCTATTTTAGGTTGATTAAAAACGTATCAAAAATAAGAAAAAATTGAGCCAAAATTGAACTTAAGAATGGTCTAAACACAAATCGCACTGATAGATTTCACAAATAATCACCAATGAAAATCATTTAAATATTGAAAACAAAAAAGCATCCTCAAAAGAGAATGCCTGATATATTTTATTTACTTGATTTATTTTTCCCAAACCAAAGCACTTGCTCCTAAAATTGCTGCGTCAGCTTCGTCCAATTCACTGAAAACCAATCTAACTTTATTTCTGAAAATTGGTAAAAGATTTCTTTCCATGTGAAGTTTTGCAGGTTTTAAAATAAAGTCTCCTGCTTTTATTACGCCACCGAAAAGTAAGATTGCTTCCGGTGAAGAGAACATGACAAAATTGGCCAAAGCTTCACCCAATTTCTGACCCGTATATCTGAAAACTTCTATGGCTACGGGATCGCCTTTTAAAGCACATTCATGAACGGTTTTAGAGTTGATGGTGTCTTCAGGATATTGATTCAGCATAGAATCCGGGAATTCTGCTCTCATTTTTTTTGCAGTAATGGCAATTCCTGTTGCAGATGCATACGCTTCAAGGCTTCCTTCAGATCCTGTGCTCCAATGTTTTCTTCCGCCTGGCTTTACAATGGTGTGACCCAATTCTCCTGCAAAACCGTCATGACCGTAGATTAAATGTCCACTTGAGACAATTCCGCTTCCAACGCCTGTTCCCAGGGTAATCATGATGAAGTCTTTCATGCCTCTTGCAGCGCCGTACATCATTTCACCTAAAGCTGCAGCATTGGCATCATTGGTCATTTTGCAAGGCTGCCCGAATTTTTCAGTCATTAAGTCTGCAAACTGAATCACGCCTTTCCATGGAAGATTGGGTGCCTGCTCGATGGTTCCTCTGTAATAGTTTGCGTTAGGAGCTCCTACACCTATTCCTTCCATCATTTTATCTACACCATGCTCATCGATCAACGGTTGAATTTTTTCGTGTAACGCATCGATAAATGCTTCCGGCGTATCATATTGATCGGTGGGAAGTGAACCTTTTGCTAAAATCTGGCCTCTGTGATTTACTAAACCAAATTTAGTATTGGTTCCACCGATATCGATACCTAATGCAACCTGTTTTGACAAATCTATTACTGACATTTTCTTATTGTATAATTTCGAGGCAATAAATTTATAAAAAAGATTGTATTAATAATGCTTAATGTAGAATATTATTAAAAAATTATGAGATCGCTTTTTTCACCTTTTTTCTTCTTCCCCACCACACTAAAAATCCGGTTACAGGAAGTGAAGCACAAATTAAGCTGACAATAAATGCAATGATTTTGGTTGGTAATCCTAAGATTGAACCTACGTGAATATCATAGTTGGCTCCTACGGCTTTTTCACCAAAGTTTTTGTCTTTCATATCGTGAGTATGTAGAAGCTCACCAGAGTTTTCGTCAAAAATCAAACTGCTGCTTTTATGATAAGAATAGGAGAGGTGTTTTACATAAACCTCAAAATTCGGATGTTCATGATCATCCATATGGGGATGTCCTAAATCGATTGCGAAGCCGAAAGATTCAGGATATTTTGCTTTTACCGTATTGCTGATTTTGTCTAAAGTGCCTTCGGTTCTCAACTCAATCGGAGCTTTTGTTTTAATGGATGTGAAGTCCGGGTAAGCTGTACTTCCACCGGAAAAGATAAAATAAAATGCCGCCTGAACAACAAAAAAGGCATAGAACAAGCCTGTTAATGAAAAGATTAATGCAAAAATAGATGCGTAAAAACCTAATACATTATGAAGGTCATAATTTTTTCTTTTCCAGCTTTTTACATTTTGCCATTTGAATGAAAAACGTTGTTTTCTGGCTGCTTTATTTTTAGGCCACCACAAAATAATCCCTGAAATAAGCATAATGACGAATATGATTACCGGAATTCCTACGACGTAAGTTCCCCATTCCTGTTTCAGTAAATAACTCCAGTGAATCATTTTTACAATCTGAAAAAAGCCGTTTTTTTCGTCGTAAGTCTGTAAAACTTTCCCGTTGTATGGATTGACGTAAGCCACCTTGAAAATAGGAAATTCTTCAAAATAATTCCATGCTTTCGGATTGTGCTCGTACCAATAAAACTGGTAAGACATCTTTTTATCAATCGGTATATTGACCCAATGCACGGGATATTTTTCTTTCACTTGCGCCACCACCGATTTTTCTAAAACTCTGATCGGAAGGATTTGTTTCTGATCAATATTTGGCTCATTATGATAGATAACCTCTTTTCTTGTAAAGTTTTCGACCTCGTCTTTGAATACATACAAAGCACCGGTAATGGAGATGATAAAAATCAAAAATCCGATTCCCAATCCGAACCATAAATGCAGTTTCCCTGTCCATTTTTTGAAAAGACTTGGTTTCTTTTTGTGGTGATGTTTTTTCTTCATGAATTCCTAAAGTTGTGCAAATATAAGATTTTCTGTTTTTATTTAGATTAATTAAAATCTGTATTCAACCATGAACGTTCCACGCATTCCTAATGAGTTGGTGAAGTCTGCGTCTCTTGCTGCCCACCATGCAATTGCAGGCTGGTACATTTTGTTGAGCACATTTTCTACTCCTAAAGATACTTTCCAGTTTTGGTTAACATCATAGCTCGATTTAAAGTTGAAAACCGTGTAGCCGGGCACTTCACCTTCACCATAAACATACAATCCTGTTTTTGCATTTGGGTCAAACCTGTCTTGTTTGAAGGCATTGAGCATATCTACTCCCACGGATAATTTTTCTGTAGGTTTTACCTGAACATATGCTAAAACTTTCGGTGCAGAAATTCTGCTGTTATTAATTTTTGTTGAATAATCTCCGTCATCTTTTACAGAAGTGATTCCTTCCATCCAGCTGTAACTTCCTCCGAAATTGATCCATTTTGCAGGAGTGAAGTGTAAAAATCCTTCTATACCATACACGACTTCGGGAGATCTCTGGATTGTTAACGCTCTGTCTGGACTTTGGATGAATGTGGCTCCTAATTTTGATGTGCTTACATAAGAAGTTACTTCGTAATTTAACCATTTGGTAATTTGTCCTGTTGCTCCCAATTCGTAGTTGTTGACGATGATTGGTTTGGTTTCAAGGTTGGCGATGGTATCAGAAGTCGAGGTTCTTAAAATTCTTCCCAACTCGTTAATTGAATATGCTTGTGAAAAACTTCCGAAAATATTGATCATCGGGTTGATGTTGTAACGAAGCCCAAGATTCGCAACCAATGCATTGTATTCCAGCTCTCCGCCTGTTACAAAAATACTTTTGGTGAAAGTTCCGTCGGCTTTTAGTGATGAAAGAGTGTTAAAATCACCCACCTTTACTTTCATGTTTTCATAGCGAAGTCCTCCTTTGATGGTTAATTTCTTTAATAAATCAATTTTCACCAATAGGAAAGGGGCAATGTTGGTCATTTCCATATCCGGAGTCCAGTAACGGCCGTCTTCGAGTTTCTGAACGGTTTGGTCATTCAGGATATCCACTCCATAGATTACTTCTCCCTGAGAATTTTTAGCATTCCACAATTGAGTATCCAAATTAAGCCTTGCTCCTTTTTTATTTGAAATAACATTAGACTGACCTCCGTTCAAGAAAGTGTCGCTATATCCGTAAACGGTTCTGAAATCCTGCAGATAAAGGTTGAGATTGAGTGAGGTGTTCCAAAATATATTCTTATTGTCGTAGCTGATTTTAAAATTATGATTTCTTGGTGTTCCTTGCGGTGTTGTGTCTAAGTTTTTGCTTTCACCTTCACCAATCGTTGGGATTGAACCATATTTTCCTGTTTTTAAACCTAAATTAAGATCAGATTTTGAAGCATAACCAATGTAAGACGCTTCAATTCTTTGATTTTCATTAAAGTTATAGCCTAATTTCAACATTCCGTTGTAGTTATCCATTTTTGCAGGACTGTACGTTGGACTTAAATTGATTCCATCTGCATCTTTCATGTACCCAGTTCTTTCGTAAGCGAAAAAAGCTACATAATCGAATTTATCTGTGATTTTTCCGGATAAAAACTGACTGGCTCGGACACCAAGAGTTCCTCCGTAAGGCTGTCCGGTAATGCCAACTTGAGAAATTCCGGAAATCTTTTTATCTGATTTGCTTTTTCTTGTAATGTAATTGATAATTCCTCCGTCTGCACCGTTTCCATAGATTGATGAAGCACCTTTGATCACTTCAATTCTTTCGATAACAGTAGGATCAATTACTCGTAAGTCTCTCGCTCCGTTTCGAAGCGGTGTAGATTGCGGAATTCCATCAATTAATACCAAAACCTGGCGTCCTCTCAACGTTTGTCCGGTATTTGAAGTCTGTCCTGAGCTTGTCGCCAAACTCGGAACCGTATACTGTAAAATACTTGTAATATCTGAGTTAACCGTTAATTGCGACTGCACCTGCTTTTCACCGACAATCGTAACTGAACTTGGTATTTCTTTGATGTTTTCGCTTTTTCTGGAAGCCGTCATGACCACTTCGTCTACGTCTTTAACCTGTAAAGAATCTTTTTGTTGAGCAAATGTTGTGACAGTAGCTAAAGATGCTACAGATAAAATGATTTTCTTCATGATTACGCTTTAATTCCTTTTTTCTTTTGTTTCCCCAGCCATATTAAAAATCCCGTTACAGGCAGTGATGTGCAGATCAGACCTGCGATAAACCAAATAATCTTTCCTATGAATCCGAAATAGGATCCTGTGTGAATATCATAATTGGCGTAAGCATATTTCTCTGCGGTGTTAAGTTCCTGATGAGGTTTATTAGATAATAGTTTTCCTGAGTATTTATCAAATGCTAACTGATTTCTGATGGCAAATTTTCCTTCTTCACCATAGACGGTCACCGGAATGTTTTTTAAATCTTTTCCTTTTTTATTTTTTCCGTTTAACGGAATTCTGAAACTTGACGAGCTTACATATAATTTCTTGGTCTCTCTAGCGGTAAGATCAAAAACCAAGTTGTTTTTTGCTAAAAGTGAATCAGGAGATTTAGCTTCTTTTTCTTTAGGCAAATCAACCGAACCGGATAATGTAAAATTGAATGCATTTTTCACCCAGGGATATGCGAAATAAATTCCTGAAAGGCTCATGATTAAAGCAATAAATGAAACATAAAATCCTAAAACATTATGAAGATCGTAGTTTTTACGTTTCCAAGTTTTTACGTTCTTCCAGTCAAACGAAAAACGTCCTTTTCTCATTTTTTTATTTTTTGGCCACCATAGAATGATTCCCGTGATGAGCATGATGATAAACAGAACAACCGGAATTCCTACTACATATTTTCCCAAGTCAGCCTTTAGTAACAAACTCCAGTGTATGGATTTTAAAATAGGGAAGAGGTCATATTTTTCATTATAAATCCCCAGAATTTCTCCAGTGTACTGGTTTACATAAACCAATTTGTTGATTTTCACTTCATCAAAATAATTCCAGGCTTTTTTGTCTTTTTCGTAGTAGAGAAATTCGTAAGATTTATTTTTATCTAAAGGAATCTCCACAGAGCTAATCGGATATTTTTCATTTACCTCTAATGAAACTTTCTCACGAAGCACTTCAATAGACATAGGCTTTGCAATGATGGATTCTTTCTTAACATAGATCGCATCTTTCCTAAGGTGACTCTGAATCTCATCTTTGAAGACATACATCGTACCCGTCAAAGAAACGATGAATACGATGATTCCAACAGATAAACCAAACCACAAATGCAGTTTGGCAGACCATTTTTTTATAAACGAAGATTTCTTTTTATGATGATGTTTCTTCTTCATATAAAAAAAGCTAGCCATTGGCTAGCTTTTAAATATTTAAAATTTGTAGTTTAAACTAAGGGATAAGGTTCTTAATCTCTGAGGAGTTACCGTTGACCATCCTGAATAGTATTTCTTATTGGCAATGTTATCCAGTTTTAAGATCACACTATATTTATCTTCATTAAAAGAAAGTGCCGTATTAAAAATTGCATAGCTTGGAATAGTAAATGTTCCGATTCCAGCTCTATTTAATGTGTAAAGGTTACTTGCAGAATTTGCTCCGAAACCTACACCAACGTTTCTTAATGCACCATCTTGAACTTTATAGTTTGCCCAGAAGTTGAAAATGTTTCTCGGACCTGCTTCTTCAGGGCGGTATCCTACGTAAGTTGGATCTCCTACAGTAACTTCACTGATGTTTTGGCTGAAACCTGCAATTACATTTAATCCTGCAACCGGACTTCCTACTACGCTAATTTCAAAACCTTTACTTTCAACCTCTCCTCCTTGAATACTTGCCAAAGGATTGGTAGGATCTGCCATTACTTTGTCTTTTACCAAAATGTTGTAATAACTTGCAGTAACTGACAATTTATCTTTAATCAAGCTGGCCTTTGTTCCTACTTCCCATTGATTGGCATGTTCAGGATCAAAATATACAAATGACTTATTTCCGCTTAGATCTGTATTTTCTACAGGCTCAACATTTTGGAAACCATTCATGTAATTTGCAAAAATGGAAAGCTTATCTTGAATTGGCTGATAAACCAAACCTAATTTTGGAGAAAAAGTTGTTGTGTTTTTAGATTTCTCTACAGCATAAGCTGTTGGATTTCCTGTAAAATAATCCATTCTAACGCTTAACATTGCAGATAAATTAGGAAGAATGTTGACAACATCTGAAACATATGCGCTGTAAATTTTAGTTTCCATACTTCCTATTGCTTGAGAAGTTGTTGCCAAAGCGTTATCTACAGCTCCTTTGTTTAACATTCCTGCACTAGTGTCTGATTGGTTAATCAATGAGATGGTTCCAAATCCTGCCCAACCTGTTCCGCCAAGCAAAAATTCTCTTTGGAAATAATCTAAACCAAATAGAAGTTTATTTTTCACATTTCCAATATTGAAGCTTCCTACAAAATTTTGTTGAATTGCTGTTGTGTTCGTTTCTCCACCTAGTTTTGAGATAAATCTTGTAAATTCATTTCCGTTTGAAGAATCCCACAAATAATGATTGTATCCATCAGTTTTTGTATTTCCTCTTGAAACGATGGTGCTTGAAGTCCAGTTATCTGAAATTTTATATTGAGCTTGAGCTTGGATGTTGAAGGAAGAATTCTTAATGCTTAAATCATTTGAAGTGTAAGAATTTTTGTAATTCTGCTCAAATAGATCAATAGAATTAAAAGAAAGCGGACTGTATCTGCTTAAGAAAATCATAGGTGCATTTGCTGCGTCAGACTTCTTAATTTCAGTATTTACGAAGAAAGTCAATCTGTTATTTACAACGTATTTAATTGATGGGTTTACATAGATAGATTCGCTGTAACCTGCATCCTGAAATGAGTTTTGCTTTTGGTATGCTGCATTTACTCTTGCGTACATATTTTTTCCTACTGGAGTATTTACATCCGCTGTTACCCTGTTTAGACCGTAGCTTCCCGTAACGTATCCTACTTCACCTCCGAAATGATTGTATGGTTTTTTAGTTACAACATTTAGCAATCCTCCGTAAGAAATTACGCTACCTCCGTAAAGTGTTCCAGAAGGACCTTTGATTGCTTCAATCACTTCAATTCCTGCAGGATCTAAAGTTCCGTTGTTGAATGCAGGCATTCCGTTGATAAGATTTGGCTGTAAAGAAAAACCTCTCATAGAGTAATATTCTCCTCCGTCATTTCCTCTACCTGTCGATTCCCAAAGTCTTGCAATACCAGTAATGTTTTTAAGAGCATCATTAAAGTTTGTAACAACCTGCTCTTTAATTACGTTTTTATTTACAGTATTATAAACCTGAGGATTTTCAATATCTTTTAGTGGCATTTTGTTTGCCGATTGACTGTCTTTTGTCAAGTATCCGGTAACAACAACTTCATCAATTTCATTAGATTTTATAGTATCTTTTTCCTGTGCAAACGATAACATAGAGCCTAAAACCGATGCGCAAACCAATAGCTTTTTCATGAAAGATTTATTTTTTTGCAAATATATTGTTTTTAATTATTCTAAATTAGCATAAATTGTGATTTTTATCAGATTATTAATATTTATTCCAAATAAAAAGTCCTGCTGAGATTTTCAACAGGACTTGATTTTATATAAAAATAAATTCTATGCGGGAATTTCTCCTCTGTATAAGAATGATATAATTTCTTTGTTCATTTTGTCAACCATTTCGCTGAACAAATGGAAAGATTCTTGTTTGTAAATTACCAACGGATCTTTCTGCTCGTAAACAGCTCCTTGAGAAGATTTTCTCAAATCATCCATTTCACGAAGGTGAAGTTTCCAGTTTTCATCGATGATAGATAAAGTAATATTCTTTTCAAAATCATTGATTAAGCTATCACAGTTAGTATCGTGAGCTTCTTTCAAATCGGTAACGATCGTCAAAGTTTTCACTCCGTCTGTGAAAGGAACCTGAATCATTTTAAACATTGAACCCTGATTCTGATACACATTCTCGATAATAGGAAATGATTTTTCTTTCAGAAGATTCAGCTTCATATCATAGTCAGCCTGAGCAGCTTTGAAAAGAAGGTCTGTCAATTCAGGAATTTGTTTAGATTTAAAATCATTTTCAGAAACCGGAGATTCCATGGTGAAGTTTTTAATCACTTCAAATTCAAAATCTTTAAAGTTTCCGGTTGCTTTACCTTTAGCCACGATAGAATTTGAAACATCAAAAATCATGTTGGTGATATCGTACTTCAGGTGATCTCCGAACAATGCGTTCTTTCTTCTCTTGTAGATTACATCACGCTGCTTATTCATTACATCATCGTACTCAAGAAGTCTCTTTCTTGTTCCGAAGTTGTTTTCTTCTACTTTTTTCTGAGCTCTCTCGATAGACTTAGAAATCATAGAATGCTGAATCACTTCGCCATCTTTATGACCCATTCTGTCCATCATTTTAGCAATTCTTTCAGAACCAAATAAACGCATCAGGTTGTCTTCCAAAGAAACATAGAACTGCGAACTTCCCGGATCTCCCTGACGTCCCGCTCTACCTCTCAACTGTCTGTCAACACGTCTAGAATCATGTCTTTCTGTTCCGATGATCGCTAAACCACCAGATTCTTTCACTTCTTTTGAAAGCTTAATATCGGTACCACGACCCGCCATGTTGGTTGCAATCGTTACAACTCCCGGCTGACCAGCTCCTGCAACGATTTCTGCTTCTTTCTTGTGAAGTTTCGCATTCAACACCTGGTGCTGAATTTTTCTTAACTGAAGTGCTTTTGAAAGCAACTGTGAAATCTCAACTGAAGTCGTACCCACCAATACTGGTCTTCCGGCAGATGTTAAGTTTTCAATTTCTTCAATTACAGCGTTGTATTTTTCTCTGTTGGTTTTGAAAACCAAATCCTGCTTATCATGTCTCTGAATAGGACGGTTGGTAGGAATTACCACCACATCTAATTTATAAATCTGCCAAAGTTCGCCAGCTTCAGTTTCTGCTGTACCCGTCATCCCCGCAAGTTTGTTGTACATACGGAAGTAATTTTGAAGAGTAACCGTTGCAAATGTCTGAGTTGCTGCTTCGATTTTCACACTTTCTTTAGCTTCAATCGCCTGGTGAAGTCCGTCAGAATAACGTCTTCCTTCCATGATACGACCTGTCTGTTCATCAACGATTTTCACTTCGCCATCGATCACTACATACTCATCATCTTTTTCAAACAATGTGTATGCTTTCAATAATTGGCTCATCGTGTGAACACGCTCAGACTTTTCAGCAAAATCAGAGAATAGTTTTTCTTTAGCTTCGAATTCTTCTTCTTTAGATAAATTTTTAGCTTCTACTTCAGCAATCTCAGTTCCGATATCCGGAAGAACGAAGAAGTTAGCATCAGAGTTACCCTGAGACATATATTCTACACCTTTATCCGTCAAATCAACCTGATTGTTTTTTTCTTCAATAACGAAATATAAATCCTGATCTACAATCGGCATATCACGGTTGTTGTCAGCCATGTACTGAGCTTCAGTTTTTTGAAGCAATGCACGGTTTCCGCTTTCTGATAAAAACTTAATTAACTGTCTGTTTTTTGGTAAGCCTCTGTAAGCCTGAAGCAATTTAAATCCTCCTTCTTTAGTTTTTCCAGCAGCAATTAATTTTTTAGCTTCATTGAAAATTGCAGAAACGGTTTTTTTCTGAACTTCAACAATTCTGTCGATAGAAGGTTTAAGAACATCAAATTCCTGTCTGTCTCCCTGAGGAACCGGACCAGAAATGATCAAAGGTGTTCTTGCGTCATCCACCAATACAGAGTCAACCTCATCCACAATCGCAAAGTTCAATTCTCTCTGTACCAATTCTGAAGGGGAAGCCACCATGTTGTCTCTTAGATAATCAAAACCAAATTCGTTGTTGGTTCCGTAAGTAATATCTGAATTGTATGCTTTTCTTCTTCCGTCTGAGTTGGGTTGGTGATTGTCGATACAGTCGATAGACATTCCGTGGAATTGGTACAAAGGTCCCATCCAAGCGGAGTCACGCTTTGCCAGATAATCATTCACCGTTACAACGTGTACGCCTCTTTCAGGAAGTGCGTTTAGGTAAATTGGAAGTGTTCCTACCAAAGTTTTACCTTCACCTGTTGCCATCTCAGCAATTTTACCGCTGTGAAGAATCACACCACCAATAAACTGAGTATCATAATGTACCATGTCCCAGTTTACAGGTGTTCCTGCAGCGTCCCATGAGTTTTTCCAAACTGCTTCATTTCCTTGAATTTCAACGAAATCTTTAGTTGCAGCAAGTTCTTTATCCCAATCTGTAGCCGTTACACGGATTTCTCCGTTTTGAGCCCATCTTCTAGATGTTTCTTTGATCAACGCAAAAGCTTCTGGAAGAACCTGTAAAAGAACTTTTTCTTCAATCTCATAAGAATCTTTTTTCAAAGCTTCTATTTTAGAGAAAAGAGCTTCTTTCTCATCAACATTTTTTGAGTTTTTGATCTGCTCTTTGATTTCTTCTATCTGAGTTGTAATCGTATTGGTCGCTTCTTTAATTTTAGATTTAAATTCAGCGGTCTTTTCTCTCAAACCATCATCAGATAATTCTCCAATGGCTGGCTCAACAGATTTGATTTTTGTTACAACTTTTTTTACTTCTTTTAGGTCCTGCGCTTTTTTGTCTCCCAAAAACCCTTTAAGAACTTTATTTAAAAAACTCATAGAATTTGTTTTAAGCTCAAAACCTCAGGCTTTAAGCATATTAAATTACACTCGATGGTGTATGTTATTATTGAAAAAGCTTTAAGCGTATTGCCTAAAGCCTAATGCTTTTTATTAATATTCGTCCTCGTTCCAAAGATAATCTTCGTCCGTAGGATAGTCGGCCCATATTTCATCAATAGCATCGTAAACTTCTCCTTCATCTTCAATCGCCTGAAGGTTTTCTACAACTTCCATGGGTGCACCAGTTCTGATTGCGTAGTCGATAAGTTCTGCCTTTGTCATCGGCCAAGGTGCGTCGCTTAGGTATGAAGCTAATTCTAATGTCCAGTACATAATTTTTATTTTTTGCAAAAGTATAAAAATAGGTTATATTATAAACTTTTTTTATGACTTGATTTTCAATTCTTTTATTAAATTTTGTCTATGTCTACTGCAAATGCTTTTGTGAGCGTGATTGCTGTAGATTGATGTCATTTTCTCAAAAACCATTCCATAAATTTTTTTGTGCCATTTTGGAAGTTTGTTGTGGGGGCGTAACCAAGCAGATTTCTAGCTTTTGTAATGTCAGCATTGGTTTTCTGCACATCGCCCTGTTGCATTGGCAGTATTTTTTTTATGGCAATTTTGTCAAGATTTTGCTCGATAGCAGACAACATTTCAGACAGCTTGATGACTTCGCTTTCCCCCAGATTAATAATTTCGTACACGTTAGAATTTTTTTCTAAATAATCGATTGATTTCATAATTCCATCAATGATATCGTCGATGTATGTGTAATCTCTTGCGGTGTTTCCGTCGCCGTAGAAAGGGATTTCTTTGTTTTCTGAAATAAGTTTTGTGAATTTATGTATCGCTAAATCAGGTCTTTGTCTCGGTCCGTAAACTGTAAAAAACCTTAGCTGAATCATATCGACATGATAAAGGCTGTGATAAACATGACCTAAAATTTCACCACATTTTTTGGTTGCAGCGTAAGGGGAAATGGGCTGGTCTACATTATCGGTTTCTGAAAAAGGAGTTTTCTCATTGTTTCCGTAAACACTTGAGGAAGAGGCGCAGATGAATTTTTTAATTCCAAATTGGTTGCATAATTCCCAGAGATTCATTGTTCCTCG
This sequence comes from Chryseobacterium sp. C-71, assembly GCF_020911865.1. NCBI lineage: Bacteria > Pseudomonadati > Bacteroidota > Flavobacteriia > Flavobacteriales > Weeksellaceae > Chryseobacterium > Chryseobacterium sp. C-71. The sequence continues at coordinate 2,335,836 of NZ_CP087131.1, read as the reverse complement.
AACGTTGACTTCCTCATATTCTAAAGGTCTTTCAATAGATGGTCGTACTCCGGCAAGTGCAGCTAGATGAATAATTAAATCAAACTGATGATTATTAAATATTTTTTCTAAACCTTTTTTATCTCTGATATCCTGATAATATAATGTGTAATGTTCTGATTTTGAAATAGAAATTAACTTTTCGATATCATTTTGCTTGTCGGAAAATTCAAAATCAATATTTTTTTCAAGAGAATCTAAAGTATTTTTAATTTTCACCTTATAATCATAGAAATCATCAAAATTGTCAATGTTTATGACAGAATGTCCGTGTTTCAATAATTCTTCGATCAAGTGAGAACCAATAAATCCGCTTCCTCCCGTAACGAGATACGTCATGTGTATTTTTTTAGAAGACAAATTTATTAATAATAGTTGAATGCTCTTTTCTTACTTTTGTTTTTTAAACTGAATTGATGATTAATTTTCAAAAACTTTTTGCTTTACCGAAAGAGGAAGAAGAAGATTTTACCTTTAATGAGATTGAGGAAGGCATTTTCTTTCGTGGTCACAATCTTTGGCTTTTAGTCATTTCAATGGGTATTGCCTGTATCGGTCTCAATATCAACAGTCCGGCAGCGGTAATTGGTGCGATGTTGATATCACCTTTAATGGGTCCCATCGTGGGCGCAGCATTCGGTTTTTCGATTGGTAACAGACATTTGATGCGTTTAGGCATTATCAATTGGGCACTAATGATTGTCGTGGCACTTTGCTCGTCTGCATTGTATTTTTTCATTACACCTTTTCATTCAGAAACCGCACAACTCGAAAGCTTTAAAACAGCTACTATTTTTGACTGTTTTTTAGCATTATTAGGAGGTCTCGCATGGTTTTTGGGCATTGTAAGAAAAGAAGCCATCAAAGTAATTGCGGGAGTTGCGGTTTCTACCGCATGCATTCCGCCACTTTGTACCGCCGGATACGGAATAGCCAATGGAAATTGGGAATATTTCTGGGGAGGATTCTACTTTTACTTAATCAACTGTTTTTTTATAGCGGTAGGCACTTGGATTCTCAGTATTATTTTAGGCTATCAAAAATACTATCTTCAAAGAAACAAGATTAAAAACCAAAAAATGTCTCTTTTTATCAGTTTAATTTCTGCTTTAATTCTTATTCCAAGCATTCTACTGACAAAGAAAAAATGGGAAAAAGAAAAGCTTAAAGAAAGATCTGAAAGCTATATTAAAACCATCAAAGAAAATCATCCTGAACTTGCCATTATCAGTCACGAAAATTTTGAAGAAAAGGGAGAGAAGTTTTTAAAAATCACATTATTAAACGACAGTGTAGCAATCAGCAAAAACAGATTAGACGAACACAATAATCTTGTAAAAGACATCCATCTTATTTGGCAGTATTCACCAAAACAGCAAAATCCAGAAACCGCAAAAATACACGAAATGCAGACGCAAATTTCTGAATTAAAGCTAGAAATGGAACGAATAAAATCAAAAAAGAATGATAACTGATTCTAAAATTTTATATTTACTTAAAAGTTAACAAACATGCAGTTTCAAGGGCAAATTTTAAAAATGACGAGTTTTAATGATCAACCTATTCAATATTATTTAAATCTTTCAGGAGATTTAATTCATATGAACGAATTGTTGGGTAAGGAATTGAGCATCAAACATACAGGTTATCAATGTGTAAATTGTGGCTTAGATAAAACAATTTACAGAATGGGCTTCTGCAAAAGCTGCTTTTTTGAAAGTCCTTATGCCAGTGATACCATTATTCGTCCGGAGCTTTCTACCGCACATTTAGGAATTGGTGAGCGTAATCTTGATGTAGAAAAAGAAATCCAATTGCAGCCACATACCGTATATCTTGCATATACCGGAGATGTGAAAGTGGGTGTGACGAGAAATACACAAATTCCTACACGATGGATCGATCAGGGTGCGACTTTTGCTTTACCGATAGCCAGAACCGAAAACCGTTATGAGGCCGGAATGATAGAAGTTGCCCTTAAAGAACATCTTGCCGATAAAACCAATTGGAGAAAAATGTTGCAGGATGATTTTGAAGATGAGGTAGATTTGGCAGATTTCCAGCAGAAAATAAAAGAATATTTTCCTGAAGATTTCCAAAAGTTTTATTCTGAAGGCGAAGATATGTGGAGGTTTGATTATCCTTTTTCAAAACCGGAAAAAGTGACTTCTTTTACCTTGGACAAAAAGCCTGAGTTTACAGGAAAACTTGTTGGAATTAAAGGTCAGTATTTAGCTTTTGAAGGTGGAAATTTTATGAATGTAAGAGGTCATGAAGGATATGTGATTGAGCTGGAAGTGAAGAATTAAAATAAAAAAATAATAATGAAAAAACCCTGGGTTAAGAAGCTAATAATAGGTCTTGGAATTGTATTCGGGCTTATTCTGATTGCCAACTTAGCAATCAACATTTGGCTAAAAACCCAGCTTCCTGATTATATCAAGAAAAACACAGACTATAAAGTTTCGTACAAATCTTTGAACGTAGATTTGGGAACCGGAAATGTTTTTGCAACAGGAATTACAGTTAATAATAAAAATCCTCAAAATGTAAATATTATAGGCTTTCAGGGGACGATTGATACCTTGAAGGTGAGCCGTTTAGGAATTTATGATGCGATTTTTAATAAAACAATCAGTACATCAGATATTTATCTGGCAAAACCTAATCTGAATATTATTTTAGCGAAACCTAAAGATAAGAAAAAAGAAAAAAATACCACTCCGCTTGATTTTGAAAACATAAGAATCAATAACGGAACGATTCAGGTATTTAGACACACTAAGCAAAAGTTTTTTTCGGTTAATGATTTAGATTTAATGGTTGAGAATCTTCAGATGACAGAAGAGTCTGTACAGGACAAGCTTCCTTTTGTTTTCGACCAATACAGCATCAAAGGGACGAATTTTTTCTTTCAGCCTGATAATATTTATACTTTAAAAATAAATAAAATAACGACAACGAACGGGCAGGTTTCTATTAACAATCTTCAGATCGATCCAATTATTGATTTTGAAAACTTCAAGAAAATTTACCCGAATAAAAAACAATTAATATCGGCAACTATCCAGAAAATTGATTTTAAAGATGTTGTTTTAAAGGATAACAAAGTTTCTCTGACTAATGCGACTTTTCAAAATCCTAATATTTTAATTTATACGACCAATGCGATTCCTGAGAAAGTAAAAAAGCCACTTAATTTTGAATTGAATTTAGGTGATTTTAAATTAAATAATGCTGTTATCCAAGTTAATAAGCCGGACGGAAACAAATTGCTTTTTGCTAAAGATGTTAATTTAAACGTCAAAAATATTGAATTCAACAAAGAGATTTCTGCAGAAATGATTCCATTGAGGTATAAGGATTTCAGTTTCTCAGGGAAGGATATTTACTTTTCCAATCATCAGGACATGAAGTTTGGAAGTGTAAGTTTAAGCCCGAAAAAAGGTGATATCCGAAACATTTCAGTGATTCCAAAAGAAATGGGTTCAGGGAAAACTACGATGAAACTTAAGGCAAATCAAATTGCTTTTAATATCAATAAATGGGAAATTGTAGATAAAAAGCTCAATCTTGATGTAAAAGATGTTTTGGTGAATCAGGTTGACGGAACAATCACGGCAGGAACAATTAAATCTAATAAAAAATCAGATTTCAACGGAATTCAGTTTCCGATTCTGGTCAAAAATGTTACGCTGAAAAATTCAAACTTAACTTATGATTCAAAAAATCAGCCGTTACAATTTCGTGATCTCAATGCAACGATAAAAGATATTGAACTAACTGAAAAACCAAAGAATGAAGGTTTAGCAGTTAAAGTGAAAGATTATAAATTGACAACAAAGAATTTTGCCTACAAAACAAAATTTTACAACATGACGGTTGCTGCTTTAGCGATTGATAAAAATAAAATAAAACTAGATCAGTTTGCGATGAAGCCTCTCGTTTCGAGAACGCAGTTTATCAGAATGATTCCTGTCGAGAGCGACTTGTATGACCTGAAAGCAAATCAGTTGACAGCAGTCGGGAATTGGGACTTATTTTCGGAGAGTAAATTTCTTCATGCTACTAATGTTACCATTTTGTCTGCGAATGCCAATATTTTCAGAAGTAAAATTCCGGCTGACGATCCCAAGGAAAAATTATTGTATTCAAGGCTTTTAAGGAATATAAAAATTCCGATGTTTATTGATCTGCTTCAACTAAAAAATTCAGTTTTAGAATACGAAGAAGATACACCGAAGAGCAGCGGACCAGGGAAACTGACGTTTACTGACTTTAATATGAATGTTAAGAACCTGAATTCTGCCAAAATGAAAGGCAAACCCACTCAGGTTGACATCAAAATCGATTGTACTTTTATGAAAACCTCACCACTTTCTGTCAATTGGGGCTTCAATACCGCAGATCAGAGTGATCGCTTTACCATTGCAGGAAAACTTAATAATATTCCGGCGGTGGCTCTGAATGCTTTTGTCGTACCTTATATGAGTGTTACCGCAACCGGAACGATTCAGGAAATGTTATTTAATTTTAAAGGAAATCCGAAAGGTATCGGCGGAACTTTTAACCTAAAACATAAAGATCTGAAAGTTTCCATATTAGATAAAGACAGCAAAAAGAAGAAGGGTGTTTTGAGCGCTGTGGTGAATATTTTCGTTAAATCAGATTCAGGAAAATTTCCGGAATCGGTCACGGTGGAAAACGTGGAAAGAGATCCCACAAAATCATTCTTTAATCTTTTCTGGAAAGGCATTGAAGAAGGGTTGAAGAAAACGTTGATTGGTATTGATATAGATAAAACTAAAAAAACCGTTGAAAAAACAAAGGAAACGGTGAAAGAGGTGAAAAATACCGTTAAAGATGTGAAGGCTTCAGTAAAAGAAGCTGAAAAAGATATTTCTAAAGCGGTGCAGACCAACCGGAAAACTGAAACAGAAAAACCAAAAGAAAAGAAAGGTATATTTAGAAAAATATTCAACAAAAAAGAAAATCCCGAAACCAAATAAGTTACGGGAGTATATCTTTAAAATTAAATTGACTTAAAAAGTAAATTCTTCACTTTCGTTTACAGGAATATCTCTTAAAAAAGTATCAAATTCTTGTCCGGGATAATTGCTGTCTGCCCCGTAAGAATCGATGATGATGCCTTTGTTTCCTGAATTATCTTCGAGCACGTACAAAACGGCACTGTCATCGGGATTGCTGTCACCTTCAAAGCGATAGGTTTTTAAAATGGTCAGTTCGTGAGGCTGATAATTTTTGTCTGAATCTTCATATTTCATTTCGCAAGATTCATTCATTCTGAATTCTCTGTGAATGCCTCTTTCTCGTAATCTTTCCATAACCTGGCTTAAGGTGGTCATTCTGTCGATGTTTTCCGGATTTTCCATAATAATTAATTTTTTTGTTGCGTGTCAGTTCAATACATAAGTGCAATTTTCAAACCATAACATGCTTTGTAAGCTAATTGTGCAATCTCATTACTTGGTTTAATGTTAACAAAAATTATAATGACAGTGGTTGAAAAAGGTACACTATTTGATAGACCATATTACAAAATTGTACTAAATATGAAAAAAGAAGTAGGAGTTTTACTTGCGGGAGGAGTTGGTCTCTTGGCGGTGCTTAGCTTTTTAAGCGTAAAAAAAATATTAAGTAAAAAGCATAAAAAATACAGTGAATATTATTCTGACCATCACAGACATTTTGACAAAAATTCTGAGGACGATGATCATGGAATTGAATTTTATGCTTTCAAATAAAGATATAAGCAAGTAGTAAAGAGATATAAATTTTTAAAATCCAGCATCCATTTCTTTGGTGCTGGATTTTTTTTGTGGAAAACTTTCGTCTTAAAACTCATTATTTTCCTGCGAAAGGTTTATAATTTTACATCAGAAATGCAGAACGAAAATATCATAAAAGGACAAGGTGCTCAGCGAAATGTAATCAACCGTTTCGACAGGTATACTTTTGAGCCTGGAGATGAGGATTTTGAAACTGTCAAAACTACTTTTACTGAGGTTTTTCCAAAAACGATTGTGAATCAGGTGAAAAGCGAAGATTTGCCGATGGAATATTCTATGAATCCCTATCAGGGTTGTGAACACGGATGTTCTTATTGCTTCGCCAGACCAACACATGAATACTGGGGTTACAGCGCCGGAATTGATTTTGAAAGAAAAATAATGGTCAAAAAAAACGCTCCGGAATTATTAGAGAAATTTTTCAAAAAAAGAGGCTACAAACCGGAACCGATTTTGCTTTCCGGAAACACCGACTGCTATCAACCCGCCGAAAGACAATTTGAAATTACGAGACAGTTGCTGCAAATGTGTCTTGATTACAGACATCCTGTCAATGTTCTGACAAAAAATGCTTTAGTTCTTAGGGATTTAGATATTCTGAAACCGATGGCTGAACAAAACTTAGTCTCAGTTTCATTAAGCATTCCGACCATCAACGAAGATCTTCGAAGAAAAATGGAGCCGAGAACCAGTTCGTCAAAAAATAAACTGAAAGCGGTAGAGATTCTTTCTCAAAGCGGAATTCCTACTCATGTTATGGTTGCTCCGATTATTCCAGGGTTGAATAGTGATGAGCCTTTGGCTATTTTAAAAGCCATTTCAGATGCAGGAGCGCAAAGTTTTGGCTATACTCTGGTGAGATTGAATGACACCGTGGAACCCGTTTTTGTAAAATGGATTGAAGATGCTTTTCCTGACAGAGCACAAAAAGTTTTAAATCTTATTCGCTCAATGCGTGGCGGAAAATTAGGAGATAAAAGGATTTTTGACAGACACAAAGGCGAAGGAAATATTGCTGAAATGATTCATAATACCTTTAAGATTGGAAGAAAAAAATATTTTGAAGGCAAAGAATTTCCGAAACTTTCAACGAATGGTTTTACGGGGACTAGGGAGCAGCAGTTGAGATTGTTTTAACATAAAAACCGCTCCCATAAAGGAACGGTTTTCTGTCGTTTTTGACAATTTCTTTAAATAGAATCATCCGGACACTTAAAGTCATCGCTGCAGGTGGCACAGATCACAATACCATTACAGTAGTACATGCAGAAATCAGGTTCAGGTAATCCTTTAATTCCGCCTGCTCCAGAAATTGATTTTAATTGGTCTTTGCTTAATTTTTTTAGATTTTTCATAAAGTTTTGTTTTAAAGTTTGATGGTTTAGTAAAGATAATTAAAATTTGGTTATGTTGATTTTTTGATTTAATAATAATGGAATTTTTAATTATCAATCAAAACATTACTTTTGCAAAAACTCATTAGATGCAAAAAAATATTTTGCTAATACTGTTATTAGCTTTTTCTTTATGTTTCTCACAGTCTTCGAAAGAGATTGAAATGTATAAGAGCAATTTCTTTCTATATCCAACTATCGGGACAGAAAAGGCATTGTCTTCTGTTGAAAAAATTTTTAAATCAAATCAAAGTGTTGATAAGGCTTTTGCATACACAGCTAAACGACATTTATTAACGATAAGTGGTAAATACAGCGACCATATTTATCTTCCGAAAGTCAATTACTATTTAAAACTTGTTGAAGAAACACCCGAAAACAGCAAAGATTTATCAAATATCTATAATATTCTTGGGAACACCGATAAAGCGAATAAAAATTTCGAAAGCGCATTAAATAACTTTTTTAAAGCAGAATTTTTCGCAAAAAAGAATAATGATGTAAAGCAAATAATAAAAGTAAAAGGAAATATTGCTACCGTAAAAGGAAATGTAGGATTGTGGGACGACGCTATTAAGGAAACGAAAAACACCATTCAATTTCTTAAAAATAATGAGAAGGATTATGATAAAGAGTATTATAGAATTCAACTTTACAATCAGCATATTAATTTAGGAAATTGGTATTTGCAAAAATATGATGACACAAAATCAAACAAAAAATATCTTGATTCAGCCAAATCAGTTTATAATAGTTTATTAAACCAAAACATAAATCCTTTACAAAAAGCGTTAATCTATGAAAACATTGGAAGTATTTACAGCTTAGAAAATAATTACACGGCTTCAATCATTAATTATAAGAAAGCATTATCAAATTTTAATTTGGCAGATTCTAATCAGAATTTAATTTCTACCAATTATAATATTGCTTACAATTATTATAAATTAGAGAAGTATGATGAAGCTAAAAAATACTTTAGAAATATTATTTCAAAAGAAAAAGAAAAATCAAGTTTTCAGTATTTATTTTCGCATCAATATTTAGCTAAAATTTATATTTACAAGGAAAATAGAGATTCTGCAAACTACTTTATAGATACATTTTTAAACTTGTACAACAAAAAAACAAAGATTGAGAAAAAAGAATTTGCAAATATTTATAAAGAAATTGAAAACAAAAGTCTTACTAATGAAATCGTTTCAATTAAAAACGAAAATAAATCTCTGAAGAATTTTTCAAATGCAGGTATTGCTATTGGTTTTATTTTGACAACTTTTTTCGGTATGTTTATTTTCTACCAGATAAAAGAAAAAAAGAAAGCGAAAGGTAAGTTAGATAGTTTACTGAAAGAAATTGAGGACAATAAAGTCGTAGCAACAAATAATTTTTCAAAGGTCAATATTAAAGATGACAAAGAAAAACTGATTATTGAAGGATTAAAAAAAATAGAAGAAAATAAATACTTTTTAAATAAAGAATTCAATTTACACAATGCAGCAAAAAAGATAGGAACCAATACTACTTATCTTACAATTGTAGTAAAAAGTTATAAAAACTGTTCATTTAATGATTATACCAATGAATTGAGAATGAGTTATCTAATTAATGAAATTGTTAACGATAAAAAAATCCGTAATTATACCATACAAGCTTTAGCAGAATTAGTAGGATATAAAAACGGAACTTCTTTTTCTAAAATTTTTAAAGAAAAAACGGGAGTTACCCCATTTCAATTCATCGAAAAGTTACAGTAGTCGTATTCTCAAAAGGACAAAAATCTGTACCTCCTCTTGGACTGTTAGATTTCATGCAGCTTTCCCAAAACGAATACTCTATTGAGTATTTATTTTCCGGTTCTTCCCCACAAGTTGTTGCGTTTCCATTGTTTAAATGTAATCTGTCTCCTGCTTGTAAATTGCTAAGGCTGTTTCTGGATAATTTTTTTGCTTGTAGAGTTTTAGAGATGCTTTTTTTCATGTTTAAATATTTAAAATTTTTCTTTTGCTAAATTATAAATTAACTGTGAGGATAAAAGACGATTTATAATCTTGAAAAGAGGGTTGTGTTTATTGCTTTGAAAATCAAATATTTATGGTTATGTATTGCAGCCATTATTTTAAAATAATGAGAAGATAAGTTTTTTTATAAAGGTTAAAAAGGCCAATATTTGCACCAGTTCTTGCAAGAAACGATGACAAAAATCTCAATTGTCTTTAAATGTTTGAGAAAACAAAAATTATTAAAAAATATATTTAAAATGAAAAATTTAAAAAAAATCAGTCGGGCTGATCTGAAAAAATTAGGCGGTGGTTGGCTAACTTTTGTTCCAGACTATGGCATTGTAAATACTTTAGATTGTGAAAATATGATGCAGAGTATTGCGTTATGTCCCCAACAACAAGCTGTAAAATGTATTCAGTTAGAACCAGGAAACGCAATTGGTTGTGATATGGGTCAAAATTGTATTAATGGTGCTTGTACTGGTGGACTGGTATTTGTAAAATAATTTTTTTGGCTTATTATGCTTTATAATAAGCCAAAAATATTTAATAAAAACACAAATTCTATAATAACTATTTTTAATATCTTCATAAAACTAATCATACACCAAATCACTTAATGAATATTAACACACACGTAATCCAAACAGATAATAATTTTCAGATCACAAATATTATAAGATTATTGTAAAATAACATAATCATGTTATTTTGTTTACCTTTTGCAATCAATAAATTTGGCTTTTAAAAGAAATAATATAGATTTTAAAAATAAATTAATTTTACACAAAATCATAATAACACCAATCAATTTATGAATTTCGACAAACTCATAGACCATTTCAAACTCGACAAACAAGAATTTTATTTCCAGTTCAATTCTCATCCTAATTACCCTTCGGCTTTGGCGTTTAGTGATACCCTTAATTTTTTGGGACTAAAAAATGATGCTTACGAATTGGATAAAGAATATTGGGACGAATTGCCTGAAGAATATATGGCTTTGGTTGATAATTCGTTTTCTTTGGTCAAAAAGAAAGGAAACGATTTTACGATCTATTCAGATAAAGTAAAAACGCTGAATAAGGAAGAGCTCTACAAAAATTCCGGAGATTTTGTTCTTCTTTTCGAGAAAACAGAGAATGTTAAAACAAAGTCTTTTTTCAACTTTAAACCTATAATTTATTTAGTTTTTGGGATTATAATTCTTTATTCGTTACTTCAGTTTAGTTGGTATGAAAGCATTTTCAACTTACTGTCTTTGGTTGGAGTTTATATTTCGTTAGAACTTTTCAACCAAAAATTTGGTCAGGAATCTGCTGTCGTCAGTAATATTTGCGGTGGGGCTGCGAATAGTTCTTCTCAAAGTTCATGTTCAAAGATTTTTTCTTCCGATAAAACAGATATTTTGGGATTAAAACTTTCAGATTTTAGTTTAATTTATTTTTTGGGAATTACATTTGTCGGTCTTCTTTTTCCACAATCGCAGGCTCTTTTGAGGATCTCAGCAATGATTTCTATTGTGGTGATTCTCTACTCTTTTTATGTTCAGGCTTTTGTTGAAAAATCGCTTTGCAGAGTATGTCTGGTGATTATTTTTGTTTTGCTGGCTCAGATTGCGATCAGTTCTTTCTATTTTAGTTGGGAAATAAATTTACCTGTTGTCTTTACGAGTGCCATATTATTTATTTCTCTGTTTTTTACGGTTGCTTTCTTAAATAATCTCATCAATCAGAAAGAAGAATTCAAAAAATCTAATGCAAAGAATCTTAGGTTTAAAAGAAATTATGACCTGTTCAAACGGGAACTTACCGATAAAGAAAAAATTGAATTTACAGATCAACAGACATTTTTCGTAGGAAACAAAGACGCAAAACTTCGCATTTCTGTTGTTTCTAATCCCTACTGTGGATTCTGTAAAGATGCTCATAAGATCGTAGAAGATTTGTTGTTACAATATCCTGATGAAATTTCTGCACAGATGAGGTTCAATTATTCTGGTGAAAAGGCTGATGAAAAATATACTCAGCTTATTTCAGATTTTTTGAATATTTATAAAAACAAATCACATAAAGAATTTTTAAAAACTGTTGATATTTGGTTCAAAAATAAAGATGAGGGTGAAATAAGGAGAAAATCCGGAACAGAAAATCCACAAGATCTTACAGAGATTATTCAGATGACGAAAGAAAACAGTTCCGCCGGAATAACTTTTACACCGGTCTTTATCATTAATGGTTATCAGTTTCCGGATAAATATGACCGTGAAGATATTCATTATTTTATCAGTGAATTGTTTGAAGATGAAGATTTTCTGTCTTGATTATTTTCATTTAAATAAAATTGTTTAATTTTAAATTGATTAAAAGCGAGATCCGAAAAGCTTAAAAAGACTAGGAAACACCAAAATCAATTTTTATGAAAAATTTAAAAAAAATCAACCGACAGGAAATGAAAACAATTCAGGGCGGTCTTACCTGCAAATGCGGACAACTTTGCCTGATCGACGGAAAATGGAAATGTATGCCTTACGACGGCTGCGGTGGCGGAAATCAGCCATAAATTAATCATCAAATCAAACTAAATTACAGTATTATGAAAAATTTTAAAAAAATCTCAAGAAATCAAATGAAAGACATTAACGGTGGAGCTTCAGGTTGTTCTCAGGCATGTTGCCCACCTCCGGGAATAAAAAGATGCCCAAATATTTATTGTTTCGCACCATGTCCAGTAGAATCTTAAAAAATTAATCTTATGAAAAATTTGAAAAAATTAGCAAGAAACGAAATGAAAGACATTTTTGGAGCCGGCCCAATTCTGATTGGCTGTTCTAAAAGTTGCTGTCCTACAGACGGAAGACCAAGATGTCCGAAAATCTACTGTCCGGCAGTTGTTTGCCCACAGTATATTTAAATTAAATAAAATTTTAAAAATTTCTTTAGTGTTAGAAAAAATCCCTTATATTTGATTTATAGCGGATTCCGAAAAGCTAATAGAGTAGGAAAATAATTAAATTACAATAATGAAAAAATTAAAAAAAATTTCGAGGGAAAGTATGAAATCAGTTTTTGCTGCTGGAAGAGGTGGTATTAGTGACGAAGGCACTGTTAATGCTTGTTCATCACCTAGTGGACATAATATGTATGGCGTTTATATGGGAGAACAGTGTACATGCTTGAGAACGGGAGGTAATTGGATCTGCGGAAAATGTTATCACGGAGGGAATTATGCAATAATAGCATCTATTTCAAATAACTGTGACCAATTTGGTGGTTTTACCGGAGAAGGCGGTCTTTAACTAATAAAAATAATTAAAGAAAGTCCGTATTAAATTAGTTTGAATACGGGCTTTTTTAATGTTTAAATATGATAATTTAATGTAATTGAAACTAAGAAATAGATATTATATTAAAATTATATAGAATTTTCCCTTATTATTTTGAAAAAAAAATTCCCTTTTTACCTTCAGCCCGATTCCAAAGACTGCGGCCCCACCTGTCTCAGAATCATCAGCAAACATTACGGAAAAAGTATTTCGCTACAGCAAATCCGTAACCTTTCAGAAACGACAAGAGAAGGAAGCAGTCTGCTTGGGTTGAGCGATGCTGCTGAAGATTTGGGCTTCCGTTCTTTGGGAGTACAGATTGATTTTAATACTTTAGCTGAAGAAGTTCCGTTTCCGTGTATTGTACATTGGAACAAGAATCATTTCGTAGTTGTTTATAAAATTGATAAAAGTAATTTGGTGTATGTTTCAGATCCGAGTTATGGTTTGATCACTTATACAAGAGAAGAGTTTATCAAACGATGGATCGGCGAAAATGCCAATGAAAACACAGAAGAAGGAATTGCTCTAATTCTCGAAACCACTCCTGCGTTTTTTCAAACTGAATTTGACGATCAGGAAAGTAAAGCCAGTTTTTCTTTTCTTTCTAAATATTTGCTTAAGTATAAATCATTGATCGTTCAGTTGGCGGTGGGTTTATTAGCGGGAAGTTTACTTTCTTTGATTCTACCTTTCCTTACTCAAAGTATTGTGGATGTGGGAATTCAGAATCAGGATCTGAATTTTATCTATTTGGTCTTACTGGCTCAGGTTATGCTTTTTCTGGGTAGAATGGGAATCGAGGTTATCCGAAGCTGGATTTTACTTCATCTTTCCACTAGGATCAATATTTCCATCATCTCGGATTTCTTTATAAAATTGATGAAACTTCCGATCAGTTTCTTTGATACAAGAATGACCGGAGATATCATGCAGAGAATCAACGATCATCACAGGATTGAGCAGCTTTTGACCAACTCTTCTTTGAATACATTATTCTCATTAGTCAATTTGATCATTTTCAGTATCGTTTTACTGTTTTATGATTACAGATTATTTGTAGTTTATTTAGTCGGAGCGATTTTATATATTGGGTGGATCACTTTTTTCCTCGGAAAACGAAAAGAACTCGATTATAAAAGATTTTCACAGGTTTCCCAAGAGCAAAGCAAAGTCATTGAGCTTATTAATGGAATGCAGGAAATCAAAATGTACAACGCCGAAAAACAAAAACGTTGGGATTGGGAGTTTCTGCAGGTGAAATTATTTAAACTCAGAATAAAATCTCTTTCACTTGAGCAATGGCAATCAGTCGGGGGGAACTTTATCAATCAGATGAAAGATATTTTGGTGAGTTTTCTTTCTGCTAAATTGGTTTTGGAAGGAAATCTTACTTTGGGGATGATGCTTTCTGTTCAGTACATTATCGGACAATTAAACAGTCCGCTTTTACAACTGATAGATTTCATCAAACAAACTCAGGATGCTAAAATTTCTTTGGAAAGATTAGGCGAAATTCACGATAAGGAAGATGAAGAAAACAAAGACGAACAATATGCAACTGAAGTTCCGGAAAAAGATATCGAAATCAACAATATGTCTTTCAGGTATATCGGTTCGGATGTTCCTGTATTTGAAAATTTAAGTTTAAATATTCCTTACCAAAAAACAACAGCCATTGTCGGAGCCAGCGGAAGCGGAAAAACGACGCTTTTAAAATTATTAATGAAATTTTATGAACCCAACGAGGGAGAAATTAAAATAGGAAATACCCAAATGAAAAATATTTCGCCAAGATTTTGGAGAGATCAGTGCGGGGTTGTGATGCAGGAAGGATATGTTTTTAATGATACTATTGCCAATAATATTGCTGTAGGTGAAGATTATGTAGATAAAACTAAACTGAGAAAAGCCGTCGAAATTGCCAATATCAAAGAGTTCATTGAAGGATTGCCTTTAAGCTACAATACAAAAATCGGAAACGAAGGATTGGGCGTGAGCGGCGGACAAAAACAAAGATTGTTCATTGCAAGAGCGGTTTACAAATCCCCGGAGTATATTTTCTTCGATGAAGCTACCAGTGCTTTAGATGCGAATAATGAGAAAGTAATCATGGAAAATCTGGAACAGTTTTTTGAAGGAAAAACTGCCATTGTGATTGCCCACAGATTGTCAACCGTAAAACACGCAGACAAAATTATCGTTTTAGATAAGGGTAAAGTTGTGGAAGAAGGAAATCATGCGGAATTGGTATCTTTAAAAGGTGAATATTACAGACTCGTAAAAAATCAGTTAGAACTTGGAAACTAAAAAAGATATATTAGACAATATAGAGCTCCGCTCAGAAAGCGTTCAGGATATTCTCACAGATCCGCCACATTGGATGTTCCGTTGGGGAAATACGATTATATTATTCATATTATTGCTTATTCTTGCGATGAGTTACATTATCAAATATCCGGAATTTGTTCCGGCGCCTATTATTGTGACCTCACAAAATCCACCGGAAAAAATTGAGGCAAGAAGCAGTTCGAAAATCGAAAAAATATTCATCAAAGATCATCAGAAGGTAAAAAAGGGGGATGTTTTGCTGGTTTTGCAGTCTACTGCACATTATCAGGATGTTTTAAAGTTGAAAAAAATAGTAGATTCTATTGCTTCAGATCAGTTACTTTCTTTTCCTGTGAATGAAGCCTCTCACTATAAACTGGGTGAACTGCAGAGTGATTACAACAGTTTTGCAAAAGCTTTTCAGGATGAGAATTTATTTACAAGATTGCAGCCTTATGCTCCGGAAAACCTTGCCGCCAATCAAAGTATTTCAGAATCGCAGGGTAGAATTATTAATTTAAGGCAGCAGAGAAACCTTGAAGCTGCAAAAACTGAACTCACACGAAAGAATTATCAAAGATCACAGGAATTATTCAATCAGGGTGTAATAGCTGCAGTAGAATTGGAAGGCGAAAAACTAAAATACCTTCAGGCTCAGCAGAATTTAGAAAACATCAGTATTTCTTTATCTCAAATGCAGGAAAGTATTTCCAATCTCAACAAAACAAAAAGCGGAGCTGCCATCAATACCGAAAAAGATAAAATCACGTATTCATCGCAGACTCTACAGTTATTTGAGCAATTAAGAAAATCTCTTAAACAATGGGAGCAAACCTATCTCATTGTTTCCTCTACCGATGGGATGGCAAGTTTTCAGCAGTTTTATGGTGAAAATCAATTCGTAAAAGCTGGAGATCCAATTGTTTCAATTTTGCCGGATCATACTGAGCAGCTGGTGGGAAGAATGTCTGTGCCGACAGCAAATTCCGGAAAGATTATTCCGGGAGAAAAGGTGTTAATTAAACTTGATAACTACCGTTTTCAGGAATATGGAATCATCGAAGGGAGAGTGCAGAACATCTCTTTGATTCCTGACGACAAAGGAAATTATTATGTAGATGTTGTATTGCCTAAAGGCTTAAAAACTTCTTACAACAAAACCTTGAAGTTTGATAAAGAACTGAGAGGAAATGCTGAAATTGTCACTCAGGATTTAAGGTTGATTGAAAGGTTTTTCTATCAGATCAGGAAGCTGCTGGGGTATCAGTCATAACTTAATTAAAAATTTACCGGATTCTCTTTTTTGTATTGTGTCTGGCTTATTTTAAGAAAAGGCGTTATACCTTACTTTTGTATTTTAAAATTTACAGGCTATAAGAAATGGTAATTTTTTAGATTAACTGTTTTTAATAGATTTGTAAATGACTAAACTACCTAATTCATAAGAAGATTTTTTAGAAAAAAAAATAACAATTCAATAATTTTAAACACAAACACGATGCAAAAATTACTTATTTTTTTCGCTTTTTTCGCAGTAAAAACATTATTTGCCCAAACCACAGAAGCAGATTACATTTTCAAAAACGTGAACATCATCACAATGTTAGATGACATGGTCTTAAAAAAGAAAACTATTGTCATCAAAGACGGAAAAATCATTGAAATCTCGGATAAGACCAAATATAAATCTAGCAACACAATTGATGCAAAAGGAAAATATTTGTTACCCTCGATGGCAGACGCTCATGTACATTTACCTGAAAGTGATGAAGAATTAGAAAAAGTAATGAAACTGAATCTTATAAACGGAGTTACCAAACTGCGTTCAATGAGGGGAGAATGGAAGGATGTGGAAAGGAGAAAGAAGTTTAACTCTCAAAGCAGTTATTATCCTCAGTTATATTTATCTCCCCCTCCTGTTCACCGAAATCAAGAGTTTTCGGTTGATGATTTAGAAAAATATGTAAAAGGCTCAAAAGATTACGGATTTGATTTCGTTAAAATATTAAGTATCAAAAGCCCGGATTTATTAAAAAAATTAGACAGTCTGTGTAAAAAATACGAAGTAAAAATAGGTGGACATTATCCTGATCATCCAAAAGGAGTTCGTTTTTCTGATGCGGTTGTTTTTGGCACAAATTATAATGCTTTCGAACATCTTGGAGGACTTGTAGGAGAGCCTGAAAGCTATGAGAACAGAATAAAAAACATCAAACAGAATAATATTTTTATTTGTCCTACAATGCAATGGTATGCAATCGGTTATGGCCAGTACGGAATTGATGAAATGCTCAAGCAAAGAGGAATGGAATATATTCCGACAGAAATAAAAAATGATTGGGCTGAAAAATCAAAAATTTACAGAGAAAAACTCGGAAAAGAGGGATTTGAGAAAGAGAAAAACGAATATGCAGTCGAGATGCAGGAGCGTTTTAAGGTAACTAAACGACTAAATGATGAAGGAGTAAAATTGCTTTTAAGTCCGGATAGCAGTTCTAAATTTATTGTTTCAGGTTTCGGAATGTTAGAAGAAATGAATTTGTATAAAAAAGCGAATCTTTCAAATTTTGAGATTTTAAAAAGCGCTACTACAAATTTTGCTCTTCTTTTCAATGAAAATTACGGAACTATCGAAACAGGGAAGAATGCAGATTTTATCTTGTTATCACAAAATCCTTTACAAGATTTAAAAGCACTAGGAAATATCGAGGCTGTATTTTATAACAAATTCTATTTAGACAAAAAACAATTAAACGAAATTGCAAAATCTGTTCTTCCAAAATCCACAGTAAAAAATTGAAGCGTATAGGTAATTCAACTTAAAAAAATCTGTTTCAATCTGTGAAATCCATGGAGAGTAATTTTTTTCCACAGATTTCACAGATTGAAACAGATGAAGCTGTTGAAAATAAAAAACCGAACTAAAAGTCCGGTTTCAAAATTATTTTTTAATCAATCCCAATTCAATTAATCGTTCATGTAAAAATTCTCCTGCAGTTGTATCTTCATACAGTTTAGGATGGTTTTCATCTACACAGTTTTCAAGCGCGTTCAGTGACATTTCGCTCACCGGGTGCATAAAAAAAGGGATAGAATATCTTGAAGTCCCCCACAATTCTCTTGGCGGATTAACCACTCTGTGAATCGTAGACTTTAATTTATTATTGGTATGTCTCGAAAGCATATCTCCAACATTAATCATTAGTTCGTCTGGTTCTGCGATTGCATCAATCCATTCGCCTTTATGATTTTGAACCTGAAGACCTTTTCCCTGAGAACCCATCAAAAGAGTAATTAAGTTAATGTCTCCATGAGCTGCTGCTCTTACCGCATCATCTGGTTCCTGGGTGATTGGCGGATAATGAATGGGTCTCAAAATAGAGTTGCCTTCTGCAATTTTATCATCAAAATAAAACTCATCAAGACCAAGATACAACGCTAAAGCTCTCAAAACATATTTCCCTGTTTTTTCAAGCATCTGATAAGTTTCCTTACCGACCTCGTTGAACTTTGGAAGTTCGTCTACGATCACATTGTCAGGATATTGGCTTTTATATTTTGAGTCATCCGAAACGTATTGTCCGAAATGCCAAAATTCTTTCAAATCACCTTTTTTAAATCCTTTTGCGGTTTCTTTTCCGAAACCTACATAGCCTCTTTGCCCACCAATTCCGGGGATCTCATACTTTTGTTTGGTTTCTGTGGGAAGTTCAAAGAAGTTTTTGACTTCTCCATAAAGATCATCTACGAGTTTGTCATTTAGGAAATGTCCTTTTAAGGCAACAAAACCAATTTCTTCGTAAGCTTTTCCGATTTCATTTACAAATTTCTGTTTGCGTTCCGGGTCACCCGAAAGGAAATCACGCAGGTCTACACTAGGTATTTTATCCATTTTATAGAAATTTTACGTGGGGCTAATTTACAGATTTTTTGGCTTAAATGATTTTACAATTAATTATTTATAAACTAAATTTGCTCTATGAAAAAATATTCCTCCAAGAGAAGTATTCAGGTACTTGCCAATCTTTTTCAGCAATACAATATTTTAGACGTTGTCATATCTCCGGGATCTCGAAATGCTCCTCTGGCGATTCATTTTTCGGAAGTGGATGATTTCAACTGTTATAGTATTGTTGACGAAAGAAGTGCAGCATTTGTAGCTCTTGGGATGGCAAAAAGCGAAAAAAAACCGGTTGTCATAACTTGTACCAGCGGTTCTGCGGCTGCAAATTATTACCCGGCAGTTACAGAAGCTTTTTATTCAAATATTCCGATGTTGATCTTAACTGCAGATCGTCCGACAGATTATGTTGATCTTTTTGACGGACAAACTATAAGACAAAAAAAACTTTTTCATCAACATTCTTACGGAGATTTTGAATTGGTAGAAGACAGCAAAGATGATGCGGAAAACATCAATTCAGATATTATAAAAAAAGCAATTGAAATTTGTTTTGAAAAGCAAGGTCCGGTTCACATCAATATTCCTCTTGAAGAACCTTTATATGAATTGGTTTCAGAGTTGCCGACTTTTCCTGAGGTAGAAAAAACAATTAAGAAAAAGGAATACGAAATTCCATCCAACTTAGTAGCCGACTGGAATACTTCTCAGAGAATAATGATTCTGGTAGGAACCAGAGATTATAGTCCGGAATTGGAAAATCAGTTGACGCAATTGGTGAAAAATCATTCAGTTGTAGTGTTGAGTGAAGCCAATTCAAATTTGTATCACGAGAAGTTTTTCAGACATATTGATCGCTATATTTTTGCGTTTACAGATGAAGATTTTAAAACCTATGCTCCGGATTTGCTGATTACAGTGGGACAAAACGTGGTTTCAAAAAAAGTAAAACAGTTTCTAAGAAATGCACACCCAAAACAACATTGGCATTTGGATGAAGTTTGGCAGCCCGATACTTATTTTTCTCTTACGCAGAAAATAGAAATCAAGCCAGAACTTTTCTTTTCTAAACTTTTGAATTTCATTAATTTAGAACCAAAACCATATTATAATCTTTGGGATGTTTTAAGGGATAAAAAAGATAAAAAACATTCTGAATTTTTGAATTTGATTGAGTTTTCTGATTTTTATTTCTTCAATAAAGCTTCACAGAGTATTCCTGAGAATTACAATATTCATTTCAGCAACTCTTCTGCGATTCGCTATGCTCAGCTTTTCGATTTTGGTAAAAGAAAAATGTATTGCAACAGAGGAACCAGTGGAATCGATGGCTCGACATCGACTGCAATGGGTTTTGCGATTAAAAATGCAAATCCGACTTTATTGATTACTGGAGATCTAAGCTTTTTTTACGACATCAATGGTCTTTGGAATCAGTATATTCCCCCGTTTACAAGAATTATTATTTTTAATAACGGGGAAGGAAATATTTTTAAAATAATTCCGGGACCGGGAAATGCAAACTCAAATACTGTTGATGAATTTATCTCAACAAAACATCATAAAAATGCTGAGTTTTTAGCAAAACATTTCGGATTTTCTTATGTGAAAGTGGATGATGACGGAACTTTAGATAGGGTTTTTGATAATTTCTTCAAACCAGATGCACAACCCAAAATTATGGAAGTCAATACACAAGGTAAAAACAATGCGGATACGCAGAAGGCTTATTTTAATTTCTTAAAAGAGAATTAAAATGAACGTCCATAACTAGTAATAGCTTAGTTTTTAATAGTTTGTTTGTCATTCCGTAGGAATCTCAACAGACTGAAAATAAAGTAGTTTAGATTCCTACAGAGTGATAAAATGACTAATGATTTTTGATTAAGAACGGACATTTATAGAAATTAATAAAGTTTTTAAGAAGCCCAACATAAAACCAAGACTTTTAAATAAAAAAAACAGATTTATCAAATTATAAATCTGCTTAATTCGTTTAATCTGTGTGAGAATATTTTAAATTTTACATATCTAAATAATCATCATTCCCCGGAAGATTGGTAATCTTCGAAATCGGATAAATGAACATATCGTCAAAATCATTCAAAGCATTAATCAATTGAAAATGTGAGAATTCTTTGATGTTTTGTAAAGTGATTTCTGCTTCTTTGATCTTCTTTTTCTTTAAAAGATATTGTCTCTGAACTCCGTTTAAAAGATAAGTTGAGGGCGTAAACCATTCTTTCCCTTTTTGGAATAAAAGATTTGAAAATGAAGTATCAGTAATGTGATTGTTTTTTACAATGATGATTTCTTCAGCTTTAGATTTCATCTTCATTTTCTCCAGCTCTTTTCGATCCTCAAATTTGAAGGAATAATCATAAATATTATTCTCCACCAATTGGAAATCTTGTATTTCCGGAATTGCGTAAGGAATCATCATGGTTCTGAATTTCTTATCCAAGTCATAAGTCAGTCTTAATTTATATAAACCATCTTCATCATGATTCAGGTTTTTAAAAATTTTTTCCAAATCGATAGAACCTTCCTTCCCGAAATGGGCAAAAGTATCATTGACACGTTTTTGGTGAAATTCTAGCAGGAACATTTCCTGGTCTTCTACTTTAATGCTTTCAATGAATTGGGACATAGATTTTATTTTTCATTTCTTCGTACTCGTCTTCTAATCTGCTCATGTGCGTGATTCCGCCGCCGCTTTTGAAATACAGTTGGTCGCCTTCTTTTTCGATAAAACGAATCATCACGCAACTGTCCAGATTTTCACCGTCAAACCAACCGCAAACTCCGGTATAAAAGCCTCTGTCGAAACCTTCCGCTTCCAAAATAATTTCTAAAGTTTTGGGTTTTGGCGCACCTAAAATTGATCCTGCCGGCAAAAGTTTCTGCATAATGCTTCCCACTTTTCCTTTAAACTCATCTTTTACATTTCCTGAAATTTCCGAACTCATCGCAAAAAGATCTTTTTGGTGGGTTTTCAGAAAATCAATGTATTGAAATTTATCCACCTTCACATCATTTGAGACCACGCTAAGATCATTTCTAAGCAAATCAACAACAGTGTAATGTTCGGCTTTTTCTTTTTTATCGTTCTTCAAAACTTCTGCGGCATTCTCCAAAGATGCATCAATCGTGCCTTTCATCGGATAAGTGAAGATTTTATCACTGATTATTTTGACGAAAGTTTCAGGAGAAAAAAATACGAAAAAATCTTTATATAAAACCTTGTATTTTGCCTGAGAATGATGAAAAATTTCTTCCAAACTTAAATTAGTTTCAATTCTCGTTTTTCGGGTGTAATTTGTTAAGTATGAATTTCCTAACCGAATATTATTCTGAACAATATCAAAACCTTTTTGGAAACTTTCCAGCGTTTCGGGATATGATCTCCAGTCTGTTTTTTTATCTAAAGCTTCCTGTTTTTTAGTGTTTGAAAATGACTGAAAATCAATTAATAAACCATTTTTTTCAATTTTATTTTTCTTGAAAATTTCTATCTGGTCAACGAGAAAGTCTATGATAAAGAAAAAGGGAACTTTCTGTTGTGAAAGTTCGTCCATTTCAATAAATTTTTGATGATTTGCCGAAAACATTCCGCAAAAGTAGTTATTGATGTTTACTTTTGCACAAAATATTTTTAATGCAGGAGAAATATCCACAAAAACCAGGACTCGATTTTATTTTAAAACAAGCGTTTTATTATTGGAACAGAACTTTAGTATATCAGATGATATTTTCCATTGTGTATTTTGCAGTTTTTCTTTTGGTCTATTTTTATGTAGCAGACCGATTCGGAATTTACGACCGACTTTCAGGTCTTCTTGTTGAATATCTGCAAGCTGGCCCAAAAGGTATTGGAAATTTAAACAAAGGTTTACAAGCTATATCGTCAAGTGAAAATTACGCTTATACCGCATTGGGCTTGTTTCTTGTTTCAGCATTTTTGTATCCTTTAAATCTTGGGTTTTTTCAGATTTACAAAAAAATTGATTTGAATGAGCAGGTAGAAATATCCGACTTGTTTGTAGGATATAATGGCTTGAATTTTTTCAGATACACTTCTTATTTTGTCTTTTATTTTTTCGTTGCTGAGATGTTAAAAGTAACAATCGTTCTGCCGTTTGTCTGGATTATGCTGACAATGTTGATTTCTCCGCTTATGTTTTTCCAGAATAAAACAATTTTTGAAGGAATTTCTTCCGGATGGAAAGCGTTAAAGACTTTTTTTGTAGAAATCTTTGTTTGTACAATTGTTGCGGTGCTCTTCAGGTATGTGGGATTTGTGATTTTTTTAGTAGGTGCTTTATTTACTTTCCCTTTTTGGAATGCGATGATTTATTCACTTTACAAAACCATTTTTACAGAAGAAAGTTAAATTTTAGAATGGTAACAGATTTGTTCTCGAAAAAATTTAAATTTGAGAAACATTAAAAAAATCTAACCATGTCTGACTTTAACGAATTTGACCAGCAAGGTTCTGCTCCCAATCGAAATACAGGATCTATTATTTCGCATGCTTTCGAGATGTATAAAGGAGTTTTTCTCTACGCTGCAGTTGTTACGATTATTTATTTTCTCGCTGATTTTCTTGTACAGTCTATTTCAGGTGTCAATTACTGGAGTGATTTCAGCAATTTCAGAGACTTTGATGCAGAAGATTATGATTACAGTAGATGGAACCGACCAGGAATGTCACTTTACTACTCTGGCTATGGTTTGTTAAGTATTTTTATTTCGCCACTTTTTGTGGGGCTGATTTATATTACCAATAAATTTAATAATAAAGTTCAGATTGAATTTTCAGATTTGTTTATTGGCTATCGTCAAAATTTGGGGAACATTTTACTGTATAGTCTGATCACCAATATCATCCTGACTATTGCAGCGATGATGTGTGTGATTCCTGTATTTTTTGTTTTTCCGTTATTTCTTTTGGGTTATCCCATTCTTTTATTTGAGAATGCAAATGCAATGGATGCAATTTCAAAAACTTACAACATTGCAAAGGAAAACTATGGCGTTTTTTTAGGAACCGGAATTTTAGCAGCTCTTATTTCTATTTCTGGAGTATTACTTTGTTGTTTTGGTCTGATTTTTACTTATCCATTTATTTATATTGCCATGTATTCTGTGTACTGTGCATATCTCGGTAAACCAAGACAAATAACTTACAAATAATGTCAAACTACGAAAAACAAATCAGCAGTGTTGTTATCAAGCAAATTGCTCTGCTCGCTATTATATTGATTTTAGCGGCTTTAATCTGCTTCAACTTAGCACTTTTTATACCTTCTGTATTAGGAGCAATTACGATTTATGTCGTTTGCAGAAAGTATAATTTCTATCTTCAGGAGGAGAGGAAATGGAAACCCTGGGCTTCGGCTTTAGTTTTAATGCTGGCGAGTTTGATTATTATCATTCTCCCGATTTACTTCATTGCCGATCTTTTGATAGAAAAACTTGGAAATGCACAGGCTTACATGAATAAATTCAATGTTTTTATCGATAAGATTCATGATTTTGTTTATTCTAAAACTAACATTGACCTTTTAAGTAAAGAAAATATGGCGAAGGTGAAAGAAACGGCTGGTCGTTTTTCCACAACGGCATTAAGTGGCACTTTCAATACGATGACTGTGGTCATGTCGATGTATTTTATTCTTTATTTTATGTTTGAAAGACCGAGATTGTTTGAAAGGATTTTGGCTTCTGCTGCACCTTTGAAAAGAGCAAACGTGTCTATGATTGGTGAGAAGATGCGTAAATTAATTATGGCCAATGCAATTGGAATTCCTGTTGTAGCTATTGGACAGGGGATTATCGCTTTAATCGGATATTTTATTTTTGGAGCGCCAAGTCCGATTCTTCTTTTTGCTTTGACGGCAGCAGCATCAATGATTCCTATTGTTGGAGCAGCCATTATTTATGTCCCTATTTGTATTTTTATGATTGCTGAAGGTCAAACCGGTCCGGGGATTGGTTTGGGAATCTACTGTTTGGTTGTTGTAGGTCTTACCGATAATATTCTGCGATTTACTTTACTAAAAAGACTGGAAGATATACATCCTTTAAATACTGTTTTCGGAATTATTATGGGAATGAATCTGTTTGGGTTCATGGGATTGGTATTCGGGCCGATTTTGGTTTCTTTTACCCTTCTCCTGATTCAGGTTTACAGAAACGAATTTTCAGATGATGACACGCCGGAACTTGAACTTACGAGTAAAGGAAATAATGAAGATTTAGAAAATAAAATTGATTTAATAGTTTAAAAAATGGAGCAGGGAATAAATCCTGAAATTTTACAGGAGATTTGTGTCGTAAAAATGCCTTTCGGAAAGTATCAAAACACTGTTTTGGCTGATTTACCGATAAGCTATCTCGAATGGTTTAACAGGCAAGGAATGCCAAAAGGAAAACTGGGAATGCAATTGGCGACAATTTATGAGATAAAATTAAATGGTTTAATGGATTTGCTGAAGCCTCTTCGTGGAGGAAAAGTTGAATATGAGAAGCCAAAAACGAAGGTTTATAAATTCTAAGCAATAGATTTATTATTATAAAAATTTCGGCGGCTCCCAAAGGGAGCCGCCGAAATTTTATATTTATTTAAAATCAACCCTTCAAAGCTGCAATCTCATCTCTCAACTGTGCTGCTTTTATAAAGTCTAAATTTTTAGCAGCGCCTTCCATTTCTTTTTGCTTTTGAGCCACTAATTTTTCTACATCTTCAGTTGCGTAAGTTGCTTTTACATCCGCGACTTTCTGTAAAATTTGTTTCTGAGTATATTTTTCGTCAGGGAAATCTTTGCTTCTTCCAACGAGGTTTTCAGAAATCTTTTTATTTAAAGCCATTGGGACTTTACCGTGTTCTGTATTATATGCGATTTGTTTTTCTCGACGGTATTCGGTTTCATCGAGAGTTGCCTGCATTGATTTGGTAATCTTATCTGCGTATAAAATGGCTCTTCCATTCAGATTTCTTGCCGCACGACCAACCGTCTGAATCATTGATCTTCTGCTTCTTAGCATTCCTTCTTTGTCGGCATCAAGAATTGCAACAAGTGAAACTTCTGGTAAATCTAGACCTTCTCTCAATAAGTTGACCCCAATCAAAACATCAAAGATCCCAAGACGCAAATCCTGCATGATTTGAATACGCTCCAAAGTTTCAACATCAGAGTGAATGTATCTCGTTCTGATCCCGAATTTTGTGAAATATTTGGTCAGTTCTTCCGCCATTTTCTTGGTTAAAGTGGTCACCAAAACTCTTTCGTCAATTTCAGCACGTTTTCTGATTTCCTCCATTAGATCATCAATCTGATTTAAAGAAGGACGAATTTCTATAATTGGATCTAAAAGCCCTGTCGGACGGATGATTTGTTCGATATATTCTCCGCCTGTTTTTTCCAGTTCATAATCTGCCGGAGTTGCAGAAACATAAATAACCTGATTTTGAATGGCCTCAAATTCCTCAAATTTCAAAGGTCGGTTATCCATTGCAGCAGGAAGTCGGAATCCGTATTCCACCAAAGCTTCTTTGCGGCTTCGGTCGCCACCATACATTGCGTGAACCTGTGGGACGGTAACGTGACTTTCGTCAATGACCATCAAATAATCTTTCGGGAAGTAATCTAAAAGGCAGAAAGGTCTTGAGCCGGGCAATCTTCCGTCAAGATAACGTGAATAATTCTCAATTCCTGAGCAGTAACCTAATTCTTTGATCATTTCAAGATCGAGTTCTGTTCTTTCCTGAAGTCTTTTTGATTCTAAAGGTTTCCCGATTTCAGAGAAAAAATCCACCTGTTTTACCATATCATCCTGAATATTTCTGATGGCTCCATTCAAAGTTTCTTTTGAAGTCACAAAGAGGTTGGCAGGGTAAATTTGAATCTGATCAAAATTGGCAGTTGTATTCCCTGAAACAGGATCAAAACTTTGGATTTTTTCAATTTCATCTCCAAAAAACTGAATTCTCACGCCATTATCTGCGTAAGCAGGGAAAATATCTACCACGTCACCTTTTACACGAAACGTACCTCTTGAGAAGTCTGCCAATGTTCTGGAATATAAAGCATTAACTAAAGAATGAAGTAGCGCGGTTCTTGTCGTTTTTTCACCAATTTCCAAGGAGATTAGTGACTTGTGAAATTCTGCGGGATTTCCGACACCGTAAATGCATGATACTGAGGCTACAATAAGTACATCTCTTCGTCCTGAAAGTAAGCTTGCAATCGCCGAAAGTCGAAGTTTTTCCACTTCTTCGTTGATGCTCAAATCTTTTTCAATATAAGTTCCTGAACTTGCGATATAGGCTTCAGGTTGATAATAATCGTAGTAACTCACAAAATATTCAACAGCATTTTCCGGGAAGAATTCTTTAAATTCCATGAAAAGCTGAGCTGCCAAAGTTTTATTATGCGCTAAAACTAAAGTCGGTTTCTGTGTATTATGAACCACATTGGCAACGGTAAAAGTCTTCCCGGAACCTGTCACCCCGAGTAAAGTCTGATATTTTTCACCGATTTCCAAACCTTCAGTCAGTTTTTCAATGGCTGTAGGCTGATCTCCGGTTGGTTTATATTCTGATTGAAGCGTAAATTTCATACATCAAATTTATGAAATAAAAAAGAGTCCTAAAGATGTGTGAACTCATAAATGTTTTTAAAGTTTTACTCAAAAAATAATATCATTTAAGAACAAACGAAGAGTTACTCTCTTGTAACATTTCTTAATTTCGGGCCTTCATTGTCATAAATGTGAGCCGACCACGAGACGTACGGATCATCAAAGGATATAGGGTGAATTTTAAAAATATTTTCTTTTGGATCATTAACTAAAATAGTCACACATTCTAAATCATATTTTATCTTAGATTCCCAACCAAGAGTGAATTTTATATAGTGGTCTATACCTAGGCTGGTTAGATTAATGATTTTGGCATGATGTTTTACAAAATATACTAACCTGTCTTTTATTTGTTGCCAGTCAAGGTTTTCATTATTATCAAAACTGAATTCATGTGTTATTTCATTTATTTGTAAAATGCCAAACCAATAATTACTACTTAGATCATTTCTAAATTCAATTTTATTTTCTTTACTTAAATCGACTATCATATTTCACTTTAGAATAGTTTGCTTACTTTAAATATACTCAAAACTCTAGTTAGCTTCGCAGAAAAATCCAAATTTTTGACTCTTTCTATGGTTTATTTAAATACAAAAACCGCAAAGCTGGAACTTTACGGTAGGATTTCACATAACAGGTGAAATTTTATAAATTTATTGTGTTTTTTTGAAAGTCTCAAATGTCATACTTAAAGGGATTTTATATTGATATGCTACAGGTTTACCATTTAAGGTTGCAGGTTTCCAAACTACATTCTGGTTTGCCAATTTAGTAGCTATATAAGCTTCATTATTAAATTTTTCATTGTCTCCAGAAGTTTTAATATCTCTTGCTTTTCCATTTTCATCGACAATAAAAGTAATTACAGATTTTAGCGAGCCTTCATTACCGCTCAGCACTGATCCATTAAAATTTCCAGAAACTAATTTTCTCAATAGGTTAGCTCCACCTGGAAATTCTGCGGGAACTAAATCGGCGGCTTGACCTTCAACAGCTGTGGAAATATCTAATACCGTATTTTGTGATTTATCTGAATCTTTTTTTATTTCAATAAGCTTTGCATCTACATTTTTTCTGGGAGTGATCGTATCTTTTCCTTTGATGAACGCTTTTGCTTTAAAACCCATGAAGGTTTTTTCCTTTTCATTTTGGTAATTTTGAAAATATTGGTGTGTCATTAAATTTACCTGATAAGGTTCAGGATTTTTTGCGCTTATCGCATTAGGGTATCTTTTGCTTACAGATTGATGTGAAAAATCTTCAGGCTTGTAGTTTTGTAGATCCTGATTTTTGGTTTTCTTACCGTCAATCCATAAACCGTATTTTTTCGAATTCTTAAAATCATTAAGTTGATTTTGGGTTACATTAATTTTTTCAGATTTTTTTATATTAAAAAAATAAAATGGAGTTGCGTCTCTCTGTTCTTTTGTAAGTTGAAAATAGAGATCTTTAAGTTTTTCTCTGTCAGATAAACTTACAGTTTTCTCAAACTCTGCATATTTTTTTAGTTCTATAAGATTACCATATTTTTTAATTATCTTATTAAACTCAATGTAAGGGTCTTCTTCAGCAAAAATACCTTCACTTTTACCTGAGACTTTTGATAAAGAGTCTTTCGCATAGACTTTCTCCACAAAAAAACCGGCAAGCACAATGAAAAGAGGAATCGCCAAATACTTTTTTGCTTCCGCAAATTTTGAATTTCTTTTGGTCATCATAATAAATCTTTTTTTGGTGTTATTGAAATTGAATTGGTGTGTAAGTTTAAAGTTTTGTTGTTTCAGAACCTCATTCAAAATCAGTTCCTGATAGTTTTTAATGTTTTCATTTTTGATGATAACTTCTTCATCGGCCAAAAATTCATGATTGGTAATCATCACATTTTTATAGAAGTAGATGAAAGGATTGAACCATGAAAAAGCCTTTATAATTTCGATAAGTAATACATCGAATGAATGCTTTTGTTTTACATGAATTTCCTCGTGTAGAAATATTCTTTCGTCAATTTTTTGATCCTTAAAATACTTTTCAGAAAGATAAATAGTGTTCAAAAAACTAAACGGCGAAATCTCTTTTTCAAGCAAAACAACATTACGGTTCTGATAAATGATCTTCCTACCTTTCAGTGTTTTAATTTTTAGTATTGAATACAGTATTTTTGCAATCAATATTCCTGAGATTACAAAGTAAATGATTAGCAATAATTGAGTGTAATCAAACGTTTCTGCCTGTACTGTATCTGGATCTTGTAAAATCTGTATTGGACTTTCCTGCTCAATCAACAGGACTGGTTTGTCCTTTACGATTTCTTTGGTTTTAATCGTCACAAAAGGAATTGTGTATGAGAAAATAAGCCCCAACAATAAATAGAAGCGGTTGAAGGTCAATGTTTTCTCTTTTGCCAGAAATAAATAGTAGAGTCCAAGCACAATTCCTGAACACAAAATTATTTTTAGAATGATAGTTTCCATGGCTATTCTTTTATTTCTTTGTCGATAATTTCACGAAGCTCTTTCAACTGTTTTTGACTCAACTTTGTATTTGAGGTAAAAAACGAAGCAAACTGTGTCACCGAGCTGTTAAAAAAACGGTCAATCATAGAAGTCATTTCTTCCTTGAAATATTCACTTTTCGCAACTTTTGGAAAGTATTCGCGTGAATTTCCATATAATGTGTAGCCTACTAAATCTTTGTTTTGCATTCTTTTCAACAAAGTTGCAACGGTTGTTGATGCGGGCTTCGGTTCAGGGTAGGATTCCAGGATTTCTTTCATAAAAAGTTTTTGTTTTTCCCAAAGCATTTCCATTATCACTTCCTCAGAATCTGTCAGTTTTATTTCTTTCATGTTCTACGTATTTATATTATGTTCTACAAATGTAGAATAAAAATTTAATTCTGCAATTTTTTATGGCATTATTTTTACACTCAACTTATTAAACAATTTTAATTTTATAAAAAAAATGTTATTCATCAATTAAAAAGTTGTTTGTAGTTAAATATTTTAAAATTTCTTTTAAACCAATACATATTATATATGAAAAAATTACTCTTACCCATTGTATTAGCTTCGGCAACAATGATTGTTTCGTGTCAGGGAAAAGGCAAACCAAGCGAACCAGCAGCGAAAGAAGAAAAAGCAAATACAAGCTATAAGCCTTCTTTTGAAGGACAAACAAGAATAAGTCCCGTAAAAACATCAACTCCTTACAATGTAGAAATTCTAACTAAAGATTTAGGTAGACCATGGGGAATTGTGAATTTACCAGACGGGAAGTTTTTAATTACCGAAAAATCTGGCTTTATCAATGTCGTTTCGGCAGATGGAAAACAAATTTCTAAAATAGAAGGATTCCCCAAAGTTGATGATAAAGGACAGGGCGGAATGCTCGACGTAACTCTGGATCCTGATTTTAAAACGAATCAAATGATTTATTTTGTTTTTTCTGAACCTTTTGGCGATGGAAATTTAACTTCAGTTGCGAAAGGAAAGCTTTCTGCTGATATGAAAAATATTTCTGACGTTAAAGTGATTTTCCGGGCAACGCCTTCGTATGATGGCGATAAACATTACGGAAGCCGTCTTCAATTTGATAAAGATGGTAGTTTGTTTGTGAGTACCGGTGAAAGATCTGATAAAGAAACAAGAGTTTACGCTCAGAAAACAGATAATTATTTAGGTAAAATCTTAAAAATTACCAAAGACGGAAAACCTGCACCGGGAAATCCTTTCATTGGTAAAGATGGTTATAAACCTGAAATTTATGCCTTCGGAATTCGTAGCCCGCAAGGTTTGGCTTTAGACGAAAAAGGTCAGCTTTGGGATATCGAAATGGGACCGAGAGGTGGAGATGAAATCAATTTAATCCAGCCAGGAAAAAATTACGGTTGGGGAGATGTAACCTACGGAATTGAATACTCGGGTGAAAAAATCAACAACGGAACGACTCAAAAAGAAGAAACGGAACAACCTGTTTATTATTGGGATCCGGTAGTTTCGCCAAGTGGAGTGACTTTCTACACAGGAAATATTGAAGAATGGAAAAATAATCTTTTTATTGCCTGTCTGAGCGGACAACACATTAACAGAATTGTGATGAAAGACAATAAAGTTGTGGGCGAAGAGCGCTTGCTTTTAGACCAAAAGGAAAGATTCAGAGATGTTCTGAATGGTTCTGATGGAAATCTTTATGGTATTACCGACAGCGGAAAATTGTATAAGATTTCGAAAAAGTAAATTCGCAGAGATATAGTCCCGAAGGGACGACCTAACAGAGAAGAGGATGCAATCCTATCAAATAATATCATAATAAAAAAAGAGGCTGCAAAATCTTAGATTTTGCAGCCTCTTTAAATTTAATTCTAAAAACTTTTAATAATCCTGTTCAATCCTTCTTCCAAAATTTCTCTGGAAGTAGAGAAGCAGATCCTGATGTGGCCTTCTGCTCCTTTTCCAAACCAACGTTCAGAACCGGGAACAACGGCAACTTTTCCTTGCTTTAAAACGTGTTGAGCAAACTGGTCGCTCGACATTCCGTTTTCAATTTTTGGAAAAATCACAAACGTGGCTTCGGGAAGATTAGGCGTTAAAATTCCTGAATTACTCAAGATGCTGTGCGCCAAATCTCTGTTGTGTTGCAAATGCGTTAGGAAATCATTAAACCAAGGTTTTGCTCGGTCAATTGCCACGCTTCCTGCAATTTGTGACAAAGTAGAAACACCTTCAATGGTAGAATTGAATTGAGATTTTTCTGTGAAATCGTCAAGAAGTTCCTGATCATTGCATAAAACTGCACCAATTCTTAAACCCGCAATTCCAAAAGACTTTGAAAACCCGAATACGGTAAAACTCTTCTTTTTAGCTTCTTCAGAAACTGATGAGTACGTATTGAATTCTCTTTTATCGTAAACAATATCGCTCCATATTTCATCACTCATCACCCAAAGATCATGAGCTGCTGCAATTTCAGATATTTTCTTTAAGATTTCTTTTGAATAAACCCTTCCAACCGGATTGTGAGGGTTGCAGATGCTGATCATTTTTGTTTTAGGACCAATTAATGAAACCAACATCTCAAAATCAATATTTCCGGTTTTAGAATCTACCGGACATAATTTCAGAACTCCGCCAACTGCGTCAACGGTCTTTTTAAATAAAAAATCAACCGGATCAAAAATGATGGCTTCATCACCAGTATTTAAAACATATTTGGCAACCATAAACATTCCCATCGCAGCACTGTTGACCGCCAATACATTTTCAGGAGTGAAGTTTCCGTTTTTTCCTGTGTTGAAATGTTCTGAAACGCTTTTTTTGAATTCAGGCAGACCGGAAAATGGCCCGTAGCTCAAATATCCGTCTTTAATATATTCAATAATGCCTTGCTCGATCTCGGTAGACATTCTGAAATCCGGATCAGCAGCAGTGAGAGGAATAATTCCGTCTTCTAAAGTTGCCCATCTTCCGTTGTAGGCCTTTTTTTTGAGAGCCTCAAAATTTATATCAGTATTATTAAACATATTATTTGTAAGAGATTGGTAAAGAGTCTTTTGGTTGTTCGCTGATAGGTAATAGAAACTGCTCAAGCAATATTCTGCCGTTTTTAATGTGTATTTCTATTTCAGGTTTTCTTTCCTGCTCGTATTTTTCAAAGGTTTCCTCCAGGTCTTTATTTTCCAATAAAAGCTGTGTCAGAATGTAAGAATCTTTTAGAGCTGAGGTTACACCCTGACTTGTAAAAGGAATCAGAGGATGTGCTGCGTCACCTAAAAATGCAATATTTTTATAATGAAAAGGATTGAGCTTTTCCAATTCATATACTCTCCAGATGTGAGCGTTTTCGTAGCTAGATTCTTTTACAATCGATGAAACCAAAGGATTCCAGTCTCCGAAATTATCCAACATAAATTGCTTGATGCAATCTGCCGTATAATCTTCATTAATGAAATAACGGGTGATATCAAACTGACAATACCATAAAATCTTGGTTGGAGACAGTTTTAAAACTCCGAAAGTCAATCCGCCGTCTTCATGGTGAAATTTATGAAAGTTGCCCTCAATTTGGCTGGCGATTTCTTCGTTTTCGATGATGTTGACGACTTCATTTTCTCTCACCGCCTTCATCACTTCATCCTGAAAGATTGCCCTTCTGATTCTGCTTCTTGAACCGTCAGATGCAATCACGACATCGGCCTGTAGTTTTGCGTGATCTTCAAATTCCAGTTCGGCTTTTCCTTCAGAGAAACCTGTAAGATTCAGAGTGTTTCTGTAAGAAATTTTGTCTGCCGGAATATTTTGGCTTAAAACTTCAATCAAAGTACTTCTTGAGATCACAAAAACGTTATCCAGATCTTTTTCTGAAAGAACGTTTCCGTTGTGACAGTAATGAATGTATTTTTTCAGGAAACTTCCTTTGGTGTAAAGATCATTGATGTCAATAATTTCCGAAAGGTATTCAATTCCTTCTTTTGGGAGGATAAAACCGTGACCTTTCAAATCGTCTTTTGTACGTCTCTCGTAAAGATGATAGTCGATATTATTTTTTTCTAAATAATTGGCCATGCTCAATCCTGAAACTCCGGCTCCGATAATCGCAACTTTACTCATCTTTTTTGTTTAATTATTTTTCTTAAATTTTTTCACGGTTAAATTTTCATATATATCATAAAAAAGTTCAGCCACCTACTTATGTTGAACTTCTTGATTTTTTGAAAAAAGTCAGTTATTGATGACAATGATAATTTGAAATATTATGAAAATCCTTTTTTGCAATGCAAATTTAAATAAAAAATTAAATTATTTATAAAGATAAATATTTATTACAGTAAAAATAATATTTATAATATTTTATGAATTACTAGTTGTTATCATATTTAAAAGTTGTTTGGATCCATTTTGAATTTTAAATCCCAGCCTCTTTAAATAGAATAAAAATGTAATTTTGATGAGATTCATTGGTAAGTAATGATTCGGAAAAACATAAACTATGTACTGGGAAAAAATTTCAAAGTCTGCCATCAAGCAAAGAGTATTTGATGCATTAAATAAAAATGTTAATTACCTGAATGGATCTGTTTTAGGATTACCCGGAACGTTTTTAGAGCAAGAACAATTTTATGATTTTTCCTTTCTAAAGGAAGCCCCCTTTCTTTCAGTATTAATGAAAAATCCCAATCATATAGGTTGCCATACTTATACTAAAGGTGAAATGTATTTTTCCGGAACTCAGCAGATCGAGATAGATCTTTTGAAAATTTGTGCGGAAGAGATTTTTAATGCTCCAGAATTTGGATATGATGGCTATGTAGCACCTGGTGGAACGGAAGCAAATATACAGGCGCAATGGATGTATCGTAATTGCTTTATGCAAAACGCAAATGCAAAATCGTCTGAAATTGGGGTTGTCTTTTCAGAAGATGCGCATTATTCTGTTTATAAAAGTGCTAATTTGCTGGGTATATGTCCAATCTCTATAAAAGTGAATAGTGATGACAGGAAAATTATGTTGGATGACCTGAAAAGTAAATTGCAGGACTCATTCGAAAAAGGGATTCGCTATCTAATTGTGCATTTATCAATGGGAACTACGATGTTTGGAAGTGTGGATGAGCCTCAGGCGTTTTTAGATGTAGTCAAACAAATTTTCAATAATTATTATGTGCATGTAGATGCTGCTTTTGGTGGCTTTATTTACCCATTCTCGTCTAATGATTTAGATTTGACGTTTAAAAATCCAGAAATCAGTTCTATTACGGTAGATGGACACAAAATGTTACAATCTCCTTATGGAACAGGAATTTTTTTATGTAGAAAAGGACTGATAGAATATGTTCAAACTCCTGAAGCAGCTTATGTCTACGGCTCTGATTTTACTTTATGCGGTAGTCGCTCAGGAGCCAATGCTGTCTCAATGTGGATGATCTTAATGACGCATGGCTCGGAAGGTTGGAAACAGCAAATATCTGGTTTTATTGATCTCACAAATTATGTATGTGAACAATTGGTTGAGATGAATATAAAATTTTATAGAAATTCCGTAATGAATATTGTCGCTATTAGCGCTTCTGATATTGACGTAGAAATTGCGAAACAATATTTTTTAGTTGCTGATAATTATAATAATCCAAAATGGTGGAAAATAGTAGTTATGGCACATGTTACGAAAGATATGATAGATAGTTTTTTAAAAGATCTAAAAAAAACAAGAAAATTTGTTAATCTTACTTAAAAGGATATTATTGTCGTGGTAAAACCTGCCGTACTGCGGTTAACTGCAAATTTCATTGATGTGGGAGCAACTGTTCCCATTACTTTTTGATGATGTTTTGCAGCTATTATCCGAAATAAGAGCGTGGAGAATAACTGCAAATTATCTTTTTAAAACATATTTCTATTCTAACAATGGTGAATGTGTTTTTTCAGACACTATGATTCTTAATTAGAATTTGAATTCAAAATCCAAAGATCACCATTTTTAACTTTCTTGCGCTCCAATTTATTTTCAGTGCTTAGATTTAATAAAAATTCCTGAGATTTTTCAAACGAAGTATTAGAAAGTACTGCAAATTCCTGAGTGGTAAGTGTAGGGTAAATCGCAAACAGATTCTGCCAATCTGCAGAATATTCTTTTTTCTTAGTATCAGGATCGATTTTTTTTACTCTTTTTTCAAATTCTGCATAAGGTTTAAAACCATACAGAACATCCAGCATTTCGTCATCCTTCACAAAGATCAAAGTAGGAAATCCTCTTACGCCCAATTGTTTCCCTAAATCCAAATCTTTTTTGAACTCGATTTGAGCTTTAGATTCATAATCTTCTTTCCATTGTGCAACATCTAATTTTGCCAACGCTGCTGCTTTTTCTAAGTGTTCATCTTTTGTGATGTTTAATTTATCCAAGAAAACCATTTCACGGAGAATTCTTAAAAACACGATAGCTTTCTTTTCATCCTGCATTTGTGCTGCTTTGAAAGCGATGGATGGAGGATATGATGAGTTTAAAGGATCTTCAAGCCAAACTCCGCCGTCGATCGGCATTTTGTAGTGCGGGCTTACTTCTTCCCAATGTCCTGCAACATCGCTTGGTTTGCTGATTCCGCCGGAATTGTAGATGTCCCAAGAAGGTAAAAGTCCGCCCATTCGATAATCAATTTCTACAGCATCGCCATATTCTAATTTAAATTTTCTTAGCTGAGCTTCAATACCCCAACATGACGAGCAGATAGGATCTGTATAGTAAATGATTTTGATTTTATCGGTTTTTACCGTTGTAAATTCAGCAGAAGAAGATTCGTCAGCGGGTGTTTCAAGAATTTCGCACACACCTTTTTCGTAGTCACAATTAAGAAGAGGATTATTATTCATAGTATTAAAATGATTAGCATTAAAAAAGTAAGAAGTATAGACAGAACTGTCATAAGAGCTGTATCCATTGTAAAGTAATTTGATTTAACATAATATTAAAGAAAGAAATGATAGAACATCAAATCTACTGATATTAAGTTAATTCTACTCTGGAGCTTTAAATACGTTGTCGTCTGAATGAAAACCTGCCACACCACCGCTTACCGCAAATTTCATTGCTGTGGCTGCAGTCATTCCCACTACGGGTTTGATGTTTTTTTCTGCGGTTATAATGACCCAACCGGAAATTGCATAAGAATGCGGAAGATATACCGCAACGAAATCATGTTTGTGGACGTCAGACATGTCTTTCTGTGTGAGAAAACCAATTCTCCAGATCTCGGGATTTTCATTGGTTTTTACCCAGACAGGATCGCTGAATTTTTTCTTATCACCCACGAATGAAGACATCACATCTTTTGTAGGCGAATAAATATGTTTAATACCGGGAGTTCGTTCTAAAATGCGGTCAATGGCATCCACAAAAAATCGGCCGACCACAAATTTGTTTCCCAGATATCCTAATAAAGCTGTTGCAAGAATTGTAGAAACAAAAACCAATCCCGGAATTTGTTTGGCAACAGAAGGAATAATATTATCAACAGATGAAATCACATACCAAATCACAAAAATCGTCAACCCGATAGGGCCGATGATTAATAATCCCTGAAAGAAGTTTTTCAGGAAAAAATTGGTAATATTTTCAAAAGTAAGTTTTTTCAATGGGATTTTTTAGCCGTGGATGGTTTCTTTGTTGCCGTAAGATTTAATGATTTTGGCTTCGTATTCCAGCCATTCTTCCCATCGTTTGTTCACTTGTTCTGGCTCGCCCAATTCTCTTGCAAAGCCTATAAATGTTGTGTAATGATTAGCTTCAGAAATCATCAGTTCTTTATAGAATTTTTTGAGTTCTTCGTCTTTTATGTTTTCTGTTAAAACTTTAAATCTCTCACAGCTTCTTGCTTCAATCATCGCTGCAAAAAGCATTTTATCAACAATCATTGTATCTCTGTGACCGCCTTTCTGGATGAAATTCACCAATTCGTTGACGTAATCGTCTTTTCTGGTACGGCCAAAAGTATAACCACGTTTCTTGATAATTTCAAGAACCTGACCGAAATGTTCAAGTTCTTCCTGTGCAATCGCCAAAAGTTCCGTCACGATGTCTGGACGTTCCGGAAGCATTGTGATTAACCCGATGGCGTTGGTAGCGGCTTTTTGCTCGCACCATGCATGATCGGTTAAAATTTCCTGAATGTTATCCTCTGCAATGTTTGCCCACCTTGGGTCGGTAGGAAGTTTCAACTTAAACATGATTTAAAAATTTTGGTAAATTTAATTAATAAAAATAACATTTAACAATGCTAAATTTCTATTTGTGAATTTTTTATCACAGTAATCATCTGTGGCATAGAGTTGGATTTAAAAGGATTAACATTAAAATCTTAAATCATGAATACTTTATCAATTGGAAAAAATTTGCAAAAGTTTGCATTCACAATGTTGGCTTTGTTTTTCAGTGTTATCTCATTTGCTCAGGATTCGGTTCCTGATAACAAAGTCAGTACATCTACAACGACCACCACAACGGAAGAATGGTACATGGATCCCACTTATCTTATCATCGGAGGAGTCGTTCTTATCGTCATTATCGCATTGCTTGTGAGAGGAGGAGGGCGAACAAGAAGAGATTAAGTTTTAGAAAATGACTTAAAATATTGCCGCTCAATAATTTACTGAGCGGTTTTTTTACGTAAAAATTCTAAAACATTCCATCCCAAAGCATCAAATTTCTTTAAACCTGTTGCAATAATGAAAGCTAAAATCACATTAATGATATAAATTATAACCATTAAAATCCACCAAGGCATCGATTCTTTTATCGGAACGACCAGAAAGTAAACCAACGACGAACTGATTCCCTGTCCGAAATAGAAGAAAATAGCATTTTTACCGATATGCGTGACGAAATTTTTTTTTGTAATTTTTAATCGGTTGTACAAAACAAATAAAGTCGTCAGTGAAAAGAAAGTCCAAATGATGTATGCAGTTTGCGGAGGGAATTTCTTTTTGTTGATTTTAAAAAACACTTCATCTCCAAAATACCAAAACAGCCAGACCAAAGATGCTGTCACCAAACCATAAAGCACAGGAATTATTTTTGCAGGAATTGTTTTGCCCCGCATTCTATTTCCGATAAGGAAAACTGTCATGTAAAAAGCGACATAGCCAACTTGTCCGCTTGGATATATTTCAGGGAAAATATTAAATAATAGAGTTAAAGCAACGCAAATTCCGATAAACCAATTGACGTGTTTCGGAAAAAATCTTAAAATTAAAACTCCGAAAACTGTTAATATAAAATAAACTTTTAAGTACCAGAAACTTCCCATTACCACCGGAAAAGTGTCGGCATTTGAATATTCATGGAGATACCAGTTTCCTAAATTCTGCCATTGCGGTGCTGTTGAAATACTCGTTGCCGAATACTTTGAACCAAAAGTAGAGTAGAAGCTCTGAAGCCATTCGAGAGAGAAAAAGGTGAGCCCGAAAATTTTAAAGAAATAATCTAAAAAGAACAGAAACGTTACAAAAATCATGTAGGTGATTTGTAGTTTTAGGAGTCTGTAAAGGGTTTTTTCGATGTTCGATCCTGAAGTTATTCCGCTTAAAGCATAGAAAAGGGCAACGTCAAAAACTAAGGAAAACACACGTACTTCCGGAAGGATGTAAAACTGTCCCGACCAAAATGCCGTGTGAATAAATATAATGGAAAGCGTGGCTAAACCTTTCGCAAAATCGATGTAGAGATCTCTGTTCATCTAAATGTGGAATATTTTCCAAAAGTACAAATAAAACAGAAGTAATTTAATTTCTATATTTGGAGAATTAATCATAAAATTATGAAGCATATTTTCAGTCTTGTTTTGACACTTTTAGTCACTTTTAATCTCTCAGCGCAGGGAAACCGTTTTACTTACGAATATCAGTTCAGAATTGATTCCACAAAAACCGACAGTTTAAAAAAGGAATTTATGAATCTCGATATTTTCCCGACGAAATCTTATTTTTATGGTCAGGCAAAATTTGCGAGTGATTCTATCACAAATAATTCAATCATTGAACAAAGGAAATCTACTCCTAATAGTTTAAGCTATTCTTCCACTACAGAAGAGTGGAATGTTTCATATTTGATAGAAAAGTCATATCCGAGTTTTAAAACGACATGGCTTACAAATATTGAACAGACCAATATGATTGTGGAAGAAACGCCAGTTTTAAAATGGAATATTCTTCCAGAAACTCAGAAAATTGAAAACTGTAATTGTCAGAAAGCGACTGCAAATTTTGGTGGAAGAATTTGGGAAGCTTGGTTTTCTAAAGATTTGCCTTTTCCGGATGGACCTTATAAATTTCACGGTTTACCTGGTTTGATTGTGAAATTGGAAGACAAAACAAAATCACATCAGTTTTTACTAAAAGGAAGCAAGAAACTGAAAGCTGAAGATCATTCGTGGGACTATATTTTGGCATTAGAAAAAGAGGCCAAACATGAATTTGAAGGAGTGAAAGTGAGTCCGGCTCAATATAAAAAATTATACATGACTTATAAAAATGATCCTGCAAAAGACATTAAACTTGATTTGGCTAATCCCAATAACTCTATGACGGTGACTACCGAAGGCGGCAAAAAATTAACCAATAATGCAGAAATTATAAAGTTCTTTGAAGAATCAATGGCTAAAAAATATAAATCAGTTAATAATCAGCTGGAATTAAATTTACACAGAAAGTAGAAAATTTCTCAAAATCATGTTGTTACTAAAGAAATAATCAGTACATTTGCACCTCGAATTAACTAAAAATTTATAGACAATGTTTGCAATTGTAGAAATAGCAGGGCTTCAATATAAAGTTGAGCAAGACCAGAAGTTGTTTGTGAACCGTTTGAAAGGAGACAAAGGAGGAAAAGTATCTTTCGATAAAATCTTACTTACTGTAAACGGAGCAATCACTGTAGGCGCCCCAGCTGTAAGCGGTATCACTGTAGAGGCAGAGATCCTTGACCACGTAAAAGCTGATAAAGTAATCATCTTCAAAAAGAAAAGAAGAAAAGGTTATGAAGTTAAAAATGGTCACAGACAATCTTTAACTCAGATCAAAATCACTGGTATTACAGGATTTGACAGTAAAAAAGCAGAGAAGCCTGCTAAAAAAACAACTAAAAAAGCTGACGCTGAAAGCGCAGAATAATTGTAAAACCAAAAAACCTTAAAATAAAATGGCACACAAGAAAGGAGTTGGTAGTTCCAAAAACGGTAGAGAATCTCATTCTAAAAGATTAGGTGTGAAGATTTTCGGTGGACAAGACGCTATTGCTGGTAACATTATTATCAGACAAAGAGGTACTCAGCACCACCCAGGTAACAATGTGGGTATGGGTAAAGATCACACTTTGCACGCACTTGTTGACGGTAAAGTAGTTTTCAGAAAGAAAGCAAACAACAGATCTTACGTATCTATTGAGCCAAACGCATAATTAATAAGCGTTTTATAAAAATAAATCCTCAGCATTTTTGTTGAGGTTTTTTTGTGTTTATTTATTTTAAGTTGAAGGATGATTATCTTTTCTGTAGTTTGGATAAGAATAGAATTTCTGCAGCTCCCAATACCCACCAAATTGGAAATTTAAAAAGTAGGTACAAAAGATTAAACCCATCTACAATTTTAAATTTTTCATGGACGTAGTGAAGTTCTATTTCATTTGAAATAAAAGGTATAAGAATGAAAAACAAAAAGAAAATAAAGATCTTTGAAACAATGTTTAGTTTTACCCTAATTTTTTTAGTGTAAACAAAATAGTTGATAAAGATTATTACGGACAAAAATAGAATGTCATAATAAGTAAAGCATGTAAATGGTTCTGCTGGCTCATTAAAGAAGTACATTATTAATTTGTTTAAAATCCAAACTGGAACCCAGCCTTAATTCCAAACTTAGAAGCATCCGGACGGTCAAGGTAATTTCCTCTCCAGTTGAAATCTACACGGAAAATTCGGATGTTTCCGAAACCAATGTTTTCAATCCCAAATCCGTACTCGTAGTAAATCTGCTGATCTGGTGCAGAATATTTTAAATTTTCAACATTGATATTTTTTGAAGCATCGCTCAAAGATCCGTAAGCACCTCTTATGAAAGCAACTTCTCTTAGCTTCAGTTTCTTGATTAAAGGAATGAATGAAAGGATTTTACCGTTAAAATGATGTTCGATATGAAGGGTAGAATAGGTGTCAGCTACAAATTCATAATAATTCAACTGAGCAAAAGTATTCGGAACAATTCCGTACGACTGGTTCCCGGGAATAATATTCTGTAACGCCAAAGGAACGGTGTCAAAGTTTTTACCGGCTTCAAAATTCAGAAACGTTTTCCCCCAACTTCCAAGAAGGACAGGTTTGTAAAACATAAACTGCAATTTATTATAATTGAAATCAGCATTAAATAATCCATCAATACCTCTTGTGTACTTTAAAACGATCGTCGGTGCCAAAGTTCCGTGTTCGTAACGGTCAACTCCGGTTTGGGAAAAAGTAGCGCCTGGTCTTGCAATTAAACTAACGGTAACGTGTGAATCAATCGTGGTTTTTCTTAATACACCATTTCTGTAATACATCAAACTAAATCCTGATGGATTGGCAGATTTAATGCTTTGCATCGTTCCGTCAACTCGTATTTGAAAGTTTTTCCAAGGTTCAATAGAGGTGAAAAAACTCGTTTGGTTAACTGAACTTAATGAAGCGTTTTCTCCCCTCGCAAAAACGGTTGAAGATGCGAAAGAACGTGATAAAATTCCGTCTTCTGTGGTCAATTGAACTCCAAGTTGTGTGATGTCTCTTTTTGTTCCTCCTCCAATCATAAAACGGTTGACTCTATTAAACATATATCGTCCTTCAACGCCATATTTGAATTGTTGGTCTTTAAAACCATAAGCGTTGTAAAATTCAACTCTCCAAGGGTCATTCTGCCCAAAGTAGGTTCTTGCTCCCAATCGTATCCTGTCACCTTCCACATCATTTTTCCCGTAAACAGAGGTGATGGGGCCTAAATCAATCCCTTTTGTAACATTGTAATATCTTGAAGCTAATGTTTCTGTCAGTTTTAAAATTCTGTTGAATTTAGGCGTTTGTTGCAGCTTGTCCAGCATTTCATAAACTCCTTTTTCCTGTTTTGAAAGCGAATCTGGTCTTGCTTTTACCCAAAAAGCATCATCTTTATCAACAAAACGGTCATCATACTCTTCTTTTCTTCTTGTGAAAATAGTGTCTGCTAAAGGTTTATTAAAATCATATTCAGAATAGTCTACAGAACGTTTGGCAATAATGCTTTTGGCACTTTTCTTTTTTGAGAAAGGCGTCATTTCAATTTCAGTGACGTATTTTTTAGGTAAAAATGTTTCATCATCAGGATTGTCATATTCCAGTTCTGTTGAAATGGAATTGATGAAATTGACATTGATTTTATTGGTCGACTTTAAGCTGGCTTCTAAAACCGCATAAGAATCTGTATCAATGAAAAGATATCCCTGAAAGGCTAAAACCTCAGTTCTTCTCGGTTGATAACGTATTTTATAGGCTTGTTCTCCACGAATGGAAACTGTGTCGGTCAAATTGTAATCATACGTGCTAAAACCATCCGTTCCCACCGGACTCGGAAATCCAATGTCGAAATAATTTAAAGTATTATCGTAAATATTGATATCACGATAAAGATTTTTAGCGGTAATCGCAATCACCTGATTATCCTGAAATCCGGAAGTTTTTTGAGCAACTAAAAGTTTTTTTGTTTTCTTGTTCGGTTTGTTTTCGCCAAAATGGTTGTAGATAGATTCGTTTAAGAAAATAGGTAACGCCATTTTTCCTCTTGCTGTAGAATCGGCGTAATCAAAGATAAAATCTAATTTGTTGAAGATTTTTCTATGCATGAAAGCACTGTC
Organism: Chryseobacterium sp. C-71; assembly: GCF_020911865.1. NCBI lineage: Bacteria > Pseudomonadati > Bacteroidota > Flavobacteriia > Flavobacteriales > Weeksellaceae > Chryseobacterium > Chryseobacterium sp. C-71. The sequence continues at coordinate 2,291,990 of NZ_CP087131.1, read as the reverse complement.
AAGATTGTTGGCATCAAACTGAATCTTCTCGTATTCTTTGTAAGTATACGTGTCGAATTTATCGAGACCGTTATTTCTTTTACGCTTCCAGACTTCCTGCATGATTCGGTATGCGGGATTTTCTTTCTTATTCTTAAATTTTGTTTTCTCGTTGTGGATAACAACTTCTTCGATGCTGCTTACTTTTTCAGAAGATAATTTAATGATCAGATTGCTGTTTTTGTCTGTAGTGATATCTACGCTTTCTAAAGCATAGTTTTTTTTCTGAAATTTAAGTTTATAAATAATGCTGTCAGACTGTACGCTGAAGCTTCCTGAAGTAGTAGTAAGAATGGGAGTATTGCTATCGTTGATAAAGATTTCAACGGCGCTGATTTCTTTGTTGTTTTTGTTATCTACAATCTTTCCGTTTGCTGTGTTTTGGGCATGAAAAAGACTGGTTATAAAAAGGGAAATATAAAGGAAACCGTATTTAAATTGATTGGTTGACATCATTCGTATCTTCAAGCATTTAGCTAAACAAAAATTGTGCTGTTTATGATTAAAATTTAAAAGTTTTTTTAAAGACTTTTGGGTTTATTTGCCAAAATGCAAATGTAACGAAAATAAACCTATGAATATTGCTTCTACACAACCCTGGAGGTTGATGTTTGATAAATAATGTAAAGTAAGATTGTAGAAAAGTATAAAATCAAAAAAGACCTACAATATTGTAAGTCTTTTTTGCTCCCCCTATTGACACTAACTCGAACCTATTAGTATTGATAATCATCGTGTTAGATTAAGTAACAGCTCCTTACATGGCTCGAAACACATTGGTTTTGAATTCGAATATTCGAAATAATGATTTTGAGAATTATAGTATTTTTGCCAAAACACAACGATGCAAAAATACAAAAAGTATCACACGGATAAGGAGTCTACAGGATTGTGCCTTGCTCTTCCATTTTTATCTCCTATGATTGCTCTGTAAACTTCTTCTTCATTATTGACTTTATGATGCTTTTGAGTGTCTTTCTTTTCAGTAACATCTGTTAAAGAACTATTAGAACCAATGAGTTTGGCTTTGGCATATAATTTTACTTCATCTGAGGTAATATTGGTCGTTCTATCTTTTATGCTATCACTCAGTTTTATCTTATGAAATGCGTATTTATCATTAATCTTTCCTGTAATCGTAAGATTATTTTCAGTATTAGAATAAGCAAAGTCATCTCCGCTAGCTCCATCGTTATCATAAACATGAAGTTCTATCTTTTCTCCTTCTATATTTTCACCTCTAATACAGTAATCTACAGTTTGCCCCCAAACTTGCAAGACTTATCTCACTACCTCCGAAATCGTTCCAAAAACCTTCAGTGATTCTTGCTAATTCTCACATTTTTTTAATTTTACAGGCTTTGCATTTTCTGAACTACTAAACTGAGTAACTATATGTGTTTTTTTTGATGTTTTGATATTGCTTAGTTCATACCACGTTAATTCGAACTCTTCATTGTTTTTAACAATTTTTCCTATACTTTCTTTTTTTGAAATATTTTCTTCATCAATTTCATTTTCGGAAGCCATTGGTGGAGACATATCTTGTGAAATATATTTTAAATAATATACATTATTTTTTGTACCCTTTTCCAAGGTAACATTTATAAAAATTGCAGGTGGAGCTAGTGCTAAAGTACCAGTAAGACGGTTTTTATTTTGAGAAATTTCAATTCCACTATTTTGTACGGAACAGTCACGTTGCCATAAACCAGTAATATTATCAGAGTTTTCACTTTTTAAGCCATTGAGAAGCCTTATATCATCTTTTGTATTTGCTTCAATAATGATATTTGGTTTATCATTTCTATCAACAAATTTATACTCAGTTTGATTTTTAATAATATAATTAACGATTATTTTCTCATTTCGCTGAACAGCTTGATAGTGACCATTTTTATATAGTTGACTACTTGCATTTAGTTCAATATCTTTTAAATATTGAATTTTATTTGAATCAAATTTATATAAAAAATAAGATGGAAATTCTTCAGTAAAACTGGGAATTAATAATACTCCTTCTGAAATTGTATAGTTATAAAGTAAATGAATATCTTTTTCAGCAAATTCATAAGAACTGTCATAATAAAAATTGATTTTAAAAGGCTGCCAATCTTGAATTATTTTGCTTCCAAAGGAATATTGTACATAAGCCCTGTCCTCAATATATCTAATTTTAAAATTATAATCCTGAAAATTTACATCCATACTTTTCACAGTATCTGCTGAATAATTATTATTTATTTGTAGATTTTTTACTTCCTTAAAAATCGATTGATTTGCTTCAACAAGACTTGAATTTAGATTATAATTATCATCATGCTTTTTACAAGAGCATAAAATATTTATAGAAAATAATATAAAAAATAAATTAAATAATATTTTATTCTTTACCACCGAATTCATTAATTTTTCCATTTTGTGCTGTTTTTATTTGAGTGTCTCTTTCTGTTTGACTTTGATCATCATAGGATTTATAATATACATAATAACCAGGATTGCATCTTTTTTTATTTGCATCTCTTATTTCAAAATGCACATGTGGTGCACAAGTCCCACCACTTTGAACTCCCGACACACCACTTAATGCTATTGGTTTAGATATATCATCTATTACATCTCCCTCTTTCACCAAAACTTTTCGTAAATGACCATAGAATAAATATATATCTCCATCCTCATTATATCCAGAGTCTTTCTTATCCTCTTTATCAGGATATTTTAATTGATACTCTCGTTTGTGTGCTAAGAATGTTTCTTTATCTATTATTTTTAATGTTATAGATTTTCCATACCCTGCTGTAGCAGGATCTACAATATTTGTAACTTCTGCTTTGACACAAGAATATACAGAAGAACCTGGTATTACAAATAAATCTAAGCCTTTGTGAGGTCTTGTTCCGTTTCTTGCATTTGTTCCAAATAAACCCCAATGTTTTCCTGCTAAATTTATAATTCCATTTGTTTGACTTTGAGTAAAAATAGTACACATAGGATTATCAACAGGATTGCGCCATTTTCCATTATTACTTTGAGGTTGTGAAATAGTACTTTCACCGCAACATCCATAATCAAAATCTTTTAAAAACCCTTTTTTAAGATGCAAATCACTTTTTCCTGCGAGCTCTTCTTTTAAAAATTTTTCATAGTTTGCTTTACATTCTGCTTTTGTTCCAGTGGGTTGCCCATAAGGTGCATCTGGTAAACTAGCCCAACATAGACTTGACGTTAAAATTGCTTTGTCAAAATCATCATCAATAATCATTTTTACAATGTCTCCAAAAGCATTGTTAAATTTTGCTCGTCCTGCTCTTGGTGTACCATCTTCTTTGTAAAAAAAACTATGTGCTCTTTTCCCTACATAATTATGCTTAAAAATAACTATACATAACTTATCTTGTGATTCTTGATCAAAACTATTAATTTTATATTGCTTTATATAATTTAATTTTTCCGAGTACTGCCAGTTTTTATTCTGATCTAAATAATATCCTTGAAAACCTTTAAAAGTGTCTTGCATAATTTGATAGGCTCCTGCTGCTGTGGAATCATGTGCGCTAATATATATTTTTGGATGGTCGCTAAAGTCTTTTCCATGACTAGCAAATGTGCTACCTCCAACAATTCTAGAATATCCTCCTTCATCTTGAGTTCCCTCACCTTTTCTCAACATCCTCATAAAAGCTCTTACTTTAGCTTCACACTCACAAATTCCGTTTTCATTAGAAGGATGTTGTATCACATCACTTCCCGCTTTCACAGCTCCTGTATAACCAACCTGTTTCGCAAGGGAACTTCCTTTTTGAAGTTTCGTAGCCGCCATGCCTAGATCGCCATCGGCATCGTACAACACTTTTCCGTCAGCATCTTTTTCTTTTACAATGCTGTAAACCGTAAGAAGATTTACTTTATTCTTAATATTATTCCAGACAATTTTTTCTCGGATAACTCCACTTTTATCAACTTTTACATTTTTAGAATATAATAGCACAGGATCGCTTCCAAAAACAACTTTTGGAATTTCTAAATATAAATTTTCAGTCGGTTTGATTCCTCTTGTATGTGCGTAGAAATAACTTACCTCATCATAATCTACCAAAGTATGTTTCTCCTTTCCGTCTGCACTTCCAATAATGGCGCTGTATATTTCTTTTACATCCTCCACATCAAGCTTATAAGATGTCGGAAAGTCTTTTCCTTCACCGATTGCTATTAATTCCGGAGCTGAAACTTTAATATAGATTTCTCCATGAGCCCCTGTTTTACCTTTCATGGAAGGATCTAAAGTTACAGGAATCAAAGTTCCGTTATAAGAATCGACTGCAATGATTTTTACGGGATCATCAGTTGGACCAAGATCATCATCCCACAAAATAATATTTAACTTTTCACCTTCCAGTCCAGATTGCTCCATCCATAAATTAATATCCTGCCCCCAACTTGCTTTTTCGATCTTATTTCCCTGACTATCGGTAAAAGTAATGTTATTAATTACCGCCTGTATAACCTGTATATTTTTGGTTACACCTTTGCCGTTTATTTTTGAGGTAATGCTTAAAATTCCCGGATTTCTTGGAGTGAACGTTACGGTTTTTCCTGTGATTGCATTTGAAAATCCATGCCAGTAAATAGTCTCGTTAGCAAGAAGATCAGGAAAAATCATTTTATTAACTGTAGCAATGATAGGTTTTCCTACTTTGGGAGTTCCGCTAAGAGAAAAACTTACAACATCATTATGTTTTACTTCAAAATGCCAGTCATCTTCCTCATGTTTCGCTTTTGAGCCAAATGCATTTGCCATTTTACAAAAAGCTTCTATCAATTATTTTTTACTGATTTTATACCCTTTCTGATCTGGTTTGGTAAGAATATCTGAGTCAATCCACTTCGACTGAATGAAATATTTTCCATTGTCGTTTATTAAAACAAATTCAGTATCCATATTTTCTCCAAGAGTGTATCCATCTATATTTTTTTTATGTTTCAGAATTAATTTGTTTCCGTCTTCTAAAGCATTTAACTCATCCGTAAAACCAATTTGATAACCATTTCCTGAAGCTATGATATTTTCTTTGTTTATTTTTATTTCTAACTCCCAACCAACATTCTGTCCTCCTATTTCACCATAACTAAACCATGCAGTATAATTACCAAACCATTTGTTTGAAATTAAATTTGCTTTCTCATTTTTTTTGAATGTAAGATCACTTTTATAATACTTAAAATTTCTTTCATTATCAGATGACGTCTTAACTAATAACAAATTATCTATAGACCAAGCAATTTGATGTATTCTAAAATTTTCAGAAGTAAAACTTGAAAATTCTTGAAAATTCTTATATGAGTCAATTTTTAATATCCCTAAAAAACTATTGTTATCACTATAAATTTGATTATAAAAATACGCTAAGTATTTTATGTTGGGGGATGAAATAGGAGTTTCGATTTTATCATCACCTGGTGAAACTATTTTATATATTTTCCCATTTGATTTATTTATTAATTCAAAATCACTAAATCCTAAACTTTCACTTACAGAATTACAGGAAAACGCATACATATTTAATGATGTATAAAACCCTAAGTAATTGTACCATATAGTTCCTTCCTTTTTTTTTAACTTTATAGTTTTAGACCCAACTTCCAAATAATAATTCCCCTTGTCTTCTATTAATGGTTTTTTAATAAGGTCATTTTTAAAATTTTTTAATTGATTAAATTCTTTTTCATCAATTTCTTTAAGATCCAATTTTGGAAGCAAATCATATTTATCTGAAAAACCAGCCGTTTCAAATTTTATTTTATCAACATTAATTATTTCCTTCGTATTAGAAGCTACCATATCTTTCTGACCTTGTTTTTGGCAACTTAAAAACCCAAATAATAAGAATGATAACAATTTTATTTTTTTCATTTTTCTTCTATTGTTTGAATAATGTTTGAATTAAATTCTCCAGAATGTAGATGATCTTCATGACCAGAAGAGTAGATAGTTCCAACTAATCTAGAATACCAACTTCCACTACCCCTGTATATTTTTTCAAAATGAAATTCCTTGAAGGCATTTACTTTCTTTTGCTCAAGCTCTAAAGTAGCATAATAAGCTGTATCCGCACAATCTCCATTCGGGTGTGTTACACTTGGATAGCTTGTTGCATCTGCAAAACACATACCCGTACACAAAACATCTTCTCTTCCTAATTTGGCTAATGCTCCTATAAAACCAGCATAGGCATCAGGATTACAATATCGCCTTTGCGAATTTTGAAATGTGTAAAATATTTTAATATAACCTTTTTCATAGCTTAAACTATCCTTCATTCTAACAAGAGGGACTTTTCCTTGCCCTTTAGAATATTTTCTATAGCCATACCTTGTACCCGAGACACAGATGTCTCCATTTGAATATAAGTATGCTTCCTCCTGAAGGATAGCTATATGTATTTATATAACCCGCAGGAATGGTTGAAATTCTCTGTCCATTATTCCTTCTATCTACGGTAAACCAATCCACAATACATATTTCATGTTCGTTTTTATCTTTATCATGATAAACATATTTATATCTTTGTTTGTATTCTTCTTTAATAGTTTTGGGGATATGCTTTTCTATTGTTCCATTCTCATAGATATGATAAGTTACAATATCTTTTGCATTTATTTGAATATCAGCTTGACCATTATTTCCACACTCAAAAGTAACCTCCATATTTACAAATCCTTCAGTTTTTGCAGAAATTGCCCTTGCAGCGATTTCTTTTTTGGTAATACCATTTTTACCATCCGTATCAACACTTGCATTTGCATTATAATAATCAGAACCTTCTCTATATAATGTAGTATCATCGCTAGATCCAAAGTAATTTGGGGCAAAACCCTTACATAAATAACAGCATTGAGTTTATTGGTTCAGAATCTTTCCTCATCCGTTTTGGGTTTTACAAAATATCCCGAAGTTGGAGAGGTATTTTTAATTTTTTTTCTTTTGTACATCTTTTGAAAAGCTAATTAAATAAATTGGTTTGGTAAAATTGTAATGATTTTTTCTATGATAATCAATACAAAAAAAGAGCAGATTATTCACGCTCTCTTTCATTCTCTTTTTCAAAATCCCTGACAATGATTTTTGCCATCATTTTAAAGGAATAAATGATCAGTTTTACGGTTTCGTCAGGAATAATGGTATCAAATTCTTTTCAGAGAATTTTTCTCACTTTCAGCATTTCTTGATCGATATCCATTTTGTTTTTATTTTAGAGAAGTAAATTTTTCTTGTCTTCATATAAATGTATTGCTGTATTTATTAAATTTTGAAAATTATCAATAGTATATGCGAATATGTATCAGTAGTACTCCCACTAAATCGGATAATTCGCTACCAACACTTCCGTTTTTCTCCTCACTTTTCACGTTTTTCTATTGTGGCTTGCTGATAAGGGTTTGTCAAAGGTTTTGACGTATCGGTTGTACCTTTTAATATAGCTGTCGAGAATTTCTCATGGATAATTGGATAAAAGGAACTTTCCCTTCACTTGTGCTAAAGTTTCCAAAAGAGTAATAAAATCTTCTTCAGAATATCATTTGTAAAAACCCATATTAGTGTTTATATATGGCGGGTCACAGTAAAAGAAGCTGTTTTCGGTGTCTCTGCTTTTGATGACCTTACAACCATCTGCTTGCTCTATTTGCGTATACCTCATCCTTTGTGCAAGATTGATTCCGAAAGCGTCCACTTTATTCTGAAAGTTAAGAGCCGATCTTTTTTCCTTATCGTATCATCGGCTTCAAATTTTATTCAGATAGCCTTGGCTAACGCTGATCCGAAATGCCCAAGCTCTTGTTACTTTATCGTCTGCAAATAATCGTGGGCAGTCATAAATAAGCATTGCTTTTTTATAGGTTTCCCTGCTGAGAAGCGTTTCTTTAATTTTTGCCTCCAGCTTTTTGCTTCTGCTTTTCAAAACCTGATAGAAATTAACAACATTCATATTTACATCATTTTAATGACTTCGCAGGGAGCAGGAGCTTTCGCCCGATACACAGAACCGCCTCCGAAGAAAGGTTCAACGTATATCCTGTGATCAGGTATTAATGGCAAAATGTTTTTCAGCATCATTTGCTTGCCTCAATAGTAACTCACAGGAGTTTTTATCAATACTTTAGGCTTCTGCCCTGAGTTGAGTTTCGCCTGAGATTGTCTCAGTGAAGGGTTGTTCGTTTCGTTTGTTTTTGTCATTTTGTTTTTAATAATCATATAAAATATTTTTGAAATGCTTACTTGTGTAAGTCTCCCTAAAAACTGGACATTTTATAACCCTGAAAATATTAACAAAAAACGATTAATTTTAGGTTATGAGAACGAGCAAATTTACAGACAGCCAAATTTTGGCTATTTTAAAGGAGTATGATTCGGGACAGACTGCAAAAGAATTGTCTCGGAAATATGGATTTCATTATCAGACTTTGCACGATTGGAAAAAGAAATTCAGCGGGATTAATTCTACCAAAGAACTGGCAAAAATTAAAGAACTGGAATCAGAGAATAATCGCTTGAAAAAGATGTTTGCCAACCTTAGTTTGGAACATGAAGCACTGAAAGACGTACTCTCAAAAAAGTGGTAAAGCCTGCCACAAAACGGGAAGTGGTTGCTTATCTGGTTTCAGAATATCCGATGAACATTCGGCAGGCGTGTAAATCTTTGAATTTGGAGCGAAGCAGCTATTACTATCATCCTAAAAGAAAAGATGATACGGACGTCATTGATTGCCTGAATCAACTTTCTGAAAAACATCCCAGCTATGGATTCAAGAAAATGTTTCACAGTCTTCGTAATGAGGGTTTTGGTTGGAATCATAAGAAAGTATATAGAATTTACAAGAAATTAGGACTGAATATTTTGAGAAAAAGAAGGAGAAGACTTGCTTCAAGAGAAAGACAAAACTTGGAAGTTCCTGAAAAATACAATGAAGTTTGGAGTATGGACTTTATGAGTGATTCTTTGTTTAACTCAAGACGATTCCGAACGTTGAACATTATTGATGATCATAACAGAGAATCGATTTGGATCGAAGCCGGGCTTTCCATCGGAGCGATGCATATGACCGATCTATTGGAATGGATTGTAAAGGAAAGAGGAAAACCAAAAGCAATACGAACAGATAATGATCCCGAGTTTACGAGTTCTGTTTTTACGAATTGGTGTCATAAACACAGAATTGAAATCCGGTACATTCAACCGGGGAAACCTGTTCAGAATGCTTTTATTGAAAGGTTCAACAGAAGCTATAGAACAGAGGTTCTGGATGCAAGAATCTTCAATAATTTGATAGAAGTACGGGAAATAACTTCTGATTGGATGGAGCATTACAACAATAACAGACCTCATGAAAGCTTGGGAAACCTATCTCCAATGCAGTATTTGTTAAAAAAGGAAAACTCGCCAGACGCTAATCCCAACACCGAGTTTTCTCCTTTTCAACAAATTTTGCCAGCATCAACAACAGAATGAAATATTTTATAGTTTTACAAAACAAAATGAGGGTATAATTCTGTCCAACGTTCGGGGAGACTTACAGTCCAATAATATATTTATCTACTTGCTGTAACTATCTTCTTTTATTAAACGCTTTTGCTTCGTTAAATGTAATAATGTCATTAATTTTTTCAAGGGTATTAATTTTCGGTTTTCGGGCAGTACAGGCATTTATAGGAGTGAATTCTGTTTTACCTATTCTTGTTGCTACACCAATTATTTTTATACTAATAAAATCGGCTATTTGAGATCCAAACTCTATTAATTTGCCATTTATACGAATATCTCCAACGTCATAATTTTTATATGTTGGAACTTCAAAAACAGCACGAACGTATCTGTTTTCTTCACCTCTAGTATAACTCCAAAAATCAGAAGCGTTTGTTCCATCAGGTGTTTCCCATCCATTTGTTACTAATTTATCAAAATACAAGCTAACAGGATCAGCGATAGATACTTGTGCTTTTTGTCTGGATAGACTATTTACAATTGCTCCTATATGTGGGTCGCTATTACGTTGACCATCGCCGTATGCACCGCAGTTTATTAATTCTTGTTCTCCGGTCAAAGTTTTTCCATTTATCACCCGAACGTTTGATGCTCCTGCCGCCAACTCAATTGCTGCATCAATTGTATTATTTATTTGTATCATGTGCATTGCTCCGGTCAATGTATTATTATTCCATTTGTTTTTAGGGTTATAACTTCCATCAGCATTTTCAAGGTCGGCTTGTACAATAGTATTATTGATATGCTTTTTGTATAAATCAGTTACTAATTGTGGTGATTGTGCCCACAAATGATACCAATAAAAAACATCTTCACAAGTAAATTCTACCCGTGTAATTTTATTATTGGCAGGGTTTCTTTCCACACTCCATTCGCAATATTCGTCCTGAACATCTCTGCTTGAATCTGCTTTTTTCCACCTTGCTTTATCTCCAATTGTAGAAATGAGGATGTTTCTTGGAAATGCTATCCAATTGATGTCTTTATAAACGGCATCAGTATCTAGGTCTGTTTTTGTTAAATTAATGTACATCTCTCTTGGGTCGTCATTAATTCTGTCATCTGGATAGCCATTAATTGATGTGTCTGTTTGATTTGAAATGTAATTGCTCCAGTATTGAGCAAACTCTTCGTTCAATTCGTTTAAGTTTCCTGGGGGATTAAATTTTTGAAGTGCCATGATACTATTTTTATTTGTTTATTATTGTTGCTGTTTCTGTTATTTGCAGTAATGGAGTTGTTTCAGGAATATTAGTAATTGGAGTTGTTAATCGGAACTCCGCTAAATCTGTCTTTCGGAATTCTCTTCTCCTTGATTCTGCCAGCTTAATAATTTCATAAAAGCCGTCTTTGCTGTCAAGAAGGTGTTTCAGGTTGTTAAAGTAATTTTCAATTCGTTTTTCAAATATTTCTTTCCATTTATCATCAGGTAATTCATAATTAGATAAAAAGAGTTCCTCACCACTCCCAGCTATCTGACTTTCTTCACTATTCTTAATATTATTTAAAAAAGCAGATTCTATAGCATTCTCAATTATTGGACTACTTTCGGGTAGGTAATTCAATAGTCGTTCTCGTTTTGCGGAATAAATCGGATTAGTAAAATCTACCATCAATAACGATGAAATAAATTTTTTACTTACAATGTTCTTTGAAAGTAAAATGGAGATTAAATGTACATCTTCAAAAGATACTTCAGGTACTAAGAATGCAAAATGAGTATCTCCTTTAAACTTAAATTCCTTATCCCCGATCTGAAAATCAAAATCAATAAGACTATCTAAATAATCGCTTCCTTTAAAATGAATGGGCGAAATCAATGGCTCTAATTCTATTTCATCAATAAGAACATCTTTGTTAAAGAAAAATGTTTCAGGAATTCTTACATTTGAGTCTGCACGTATTGACCCGCTTTCTTCTCTGGTAGTAGCTATATTTATTGTAGTTGTGGTTACGATTTGTCTAAAAAAATCCATACAATTATGCAATATTCCATTTGCATCAGTCAATTTTTCTAGCCGGGCATTATTCCATCTTGTAATTGCAGGTCTTGCAATCTGTATTTCAAAATCCTGCCCCCCACTTTTATGTACCCATAATTTCTCATTTCTTAAACTATCATTAGGATCTAGAACATCATCATTAATACTAGCCGTCATGCTATGCCAATGAATCCAAGGAAATTTTAATTCCTTCATTACAATTGCTCCATTTACATGACTGTCAAATGGACCCTGACCTCTTGAAGGTAAGGTTAGAGCATGATATGAATTTCCTGCCCAAAACCAAAATTCGCCTCTTCTTTCATAAAAATTATATGCTTTTGCTATATTATCCCATGATATTAATTGCAAAAATTGTGTTTTGGAATCAGTAAGTGTACTGGCGCTAATTAAAATTTGTAAATCATTGATAGTATCATTTCGTGAAATCACAAGGCGAAATTGTCTGTTTAAATCATTTGTTTCTGGGCTCCATGCAATTTGTCCTCCATCTGCTACAAGAAAAGAGTTTTGGTTTGGCAATTCATTTGTTCTATCAAGTGCTGTCAAAACTTCATTAAGTGTTAAAGGAATTATATCCTTTTTTAAGAGTAGATTGGCAAAAGCATCATTTAATTTTTCTATACCCTCTTTTTTTAGTGGATTGGGAAAAGAATCAATACCCAAAACAAATCGAAAAACTTTAGAAGATTCATAGGCTTCTGTGGGCGAAAACTCTTTAGCCACGTAAGAAAATTCTTTTATTTTATGTTCTTTAGGTAGAATTTCACCATCTTTTTTGTACGGATATTGCCTAGTTGGAAATGTATGTTTTTCTCTGTCCATTAGCTTATTTTTAATTTTTGATAGGTGTATTGCTTCAAACTTTAGAATTTACACATTGTTACGATATTGTATTTATCTACTGTTATTAACCATTATGATATATGAATTTTTGAAAAATCGTTTTATTCATGAATATTTATATTTTTGATAAAACAATTCAAAATATAGTAAAAGGAAAATTTATATGGTATTAGTTTTTATAAAGTTATAAAATTTCCTTTCAAGAAAATTATTTCTTTAGGAAAATTTCGTCAGCTTATATCAAATATCATGGAAATTCAAACAGGTGTGTATCAGGTCTTAAGGCTAACAATTGCAAAATTTGGTTTTAAAATCTTTTGTCAAAATTATTATGTAAATAATTATTTATCAATTACCCTTTTGTGTAGTTTTTATGATGTTATTTGCCAAAGAGGAATTTTAAAATTAAAACTCCGAAAATTATATTTTTTTTGACAAAAAATAAGTTGAAATTATTATAATATAAACATACAATATCAAATACTGAACGAGAGGTCACAACTTCTTGCAAAGAATAAAGAAATAAGAATTAAGTGTTTGGTACTTTTATCTTGTCTAAAAAAAAGCTGCTAGAAAGGGGTAATTCAAGAATTGTAGAGCCAATCCAAATTAAAGCTGTAAATGTTGCTTCTTTCAAAAAAAAGGTAAAGAGCTTAAAGCTAAAGTAAACAAATAATATTTTCTATTTCATAAATACAAACTCCTGATTAATTTGAGAGTTTTTTTGTTTTCAACTTAAAGAAGAGCAGTGCATTAGTATAGAAAAAAATCATGAGTATAATGTAGGAAATATTCAATTTCACTCATTGTTGTAACTGTTTGATTATTTGCTGCTTAGGATGCCGGTTCGAGAAATGCCTCAAAAATCCCATAATTTTATTTTGGACTTCTCGAACCCGTTTGTAAGCGGATATGACTTTGTTTTTCAAAAGGTTACAAATGAAAAAAGCCACCAAATTGGTGGCTTGTCAGAATGGCTCCTCCTCTTGGGCTCGAACCAGGTACCCTCTGATTAATCCCGAAAGTTCGGGACTCTCACCAACTGAGCTAAAATACCTGTGAGTTGTGAGTTTTCGTCACAAAGCATTTCTATAAATTTTCTGGATTTTTGTTTTTTGATAAACCGTTCAATTTTTATTGCAAGAGTTTTGTCATCGGAAACCTCAAAAAGTGCCACGATCTTCCAAGGGCGAAATTTTCTGGTAAATGTGTTGAAATCTCCCTGCTCGTTATGTTTCAAAAGCCGTTCCTTCGGAGATTGTGTATATTCGATGTAGAATTTATCAGCAGTTTCTGAGAACAAAATATAGATATAATACATAACAAAAAAGACTTACAATAATGTAAGTCTTTTTGCTCCTCCTCTTGGGCTCGAACCAAGGACCCTCTGATTAACAGTCAGATGCTCTAACCAACTGAGCTAAGGAGGAATGTTCCTCTTTTAAGGTGCTGCAAAGATAATATGAAAAATAATATCAAGCAAATATTTTTTTATCAAAATTACCCGAAAAGTGCTATCAGATTATATTTCAGGAATTTAAATTTTAAAATAATTTGTAATAAGGAAAGTATTAAAATCAAAAAAGACCTACATTGCTGTAAGTCTTTTTTGCTCCTCCTCTTGGGCTCGAACCAAGGACCCTCTGATTAACAGTCAGATGCTCTAACCAACTGAGCTAAGGAGGAATGTCCTTATTTTTAGGTGGTGCAAATATAGGACTGATATTTAAACCACGCAAGTTTTTTAATTAAATTTTTAAATAAAATTAAAATTTATTGGTAATGATTTTAAAGATGTCTGCTCCGAAAATCAGTAACATTAAGCCTAACAAGAAGATAACACCAACCATCTGCGCGTTTTCTAGTATCTTTTGCGGTACTGGTTTTCCAACAATCATCTCATATAATGTGAAAATAACGTGTCCGCCATCCAATCCAGGGATCGGAATTAAGTTTAAGAACGCCAACCAAACAGAGAACATTGCTGTGAAACTCCAGAAAGCCGTCCAGTCGATAGAAACACTTCCGTCTTGAGCTTTGTCAACGGGCATGTTTTTGATGATTGCTAACGGTCCGCCAACTTTTTTATAACCCTGAACTTTTTTGTTGAAGATTAATTTAAATTGTTTCACCTGATATGTTAAGCTTTCAATACTTCTTGTAAAGCCTCTTCCAATCGATTCTCCGAAAGTAAAGTGTTTGGTTTCATAGAATTTTTGCACCTGCTTGTAAGAAGCCAATCCTAAAGTTCCTTCTTTTGATACAGATAAAACAAGTGGCTGAATTGCTCCGGCTCTTAATACATCAACTTTTAAATTTTTTCCTGCACTATTTTGTACAGTTTCTTTAAATTCATCATAATAAGAAATCTTCTTTCCATCTACAGAAACTACTTGGTCACCAACTTTCAACCCTGCTTGTAAAGTCTTAGGATTGTAAATAGAGTCGATTACTGCAGGGAATCTTGGGGTAAGAAATGCTTTAGGATTTTCGTCTCTGAAAGCCATTGCTTTTCCATCGTCGTTGGTTGGGAAAGTAACTTCTTTTCCGTTTCTTAAAACAGTGATTTCGTCGCTCAATAAAACGTCTAAAGCTAATTTGTCAAGGTTATTCTGGGTTTTTCCGTCAACTTTTAAGATTTTATCTCCATCTTGAAAACCCATTCCTTTTGCTACGCTTGTGTAGTTCATTGGAGCGTCTACTTTTGCTGTGTCAAAAGAGGTTTCGCCATTGAAAAAAGAAAGACATCCGTAAATAATCCATGCCAAAAAGAAGTTTACCGTAACACCTCCAAGCATGATGATTAATCTCTGCCAAGCTGGTTTTGCTCTGAATTCCCAAGGCTGAGCAGGTTGTTTCAGTTGCTCGGTGTCCATACTTTCGTCTACCATTCCGGCGATTTTCACATAACCTCCGAAAGGAAGCCATCCGATACCGTACTCGGTTTCACCAATTTTTTTCTTTGCTAAAGAAAACCATGGATCGAAGAACAGGTAAAATTTTTCTACTTTGGTTTTGAAATATTTGGCGGGTAAGAAATGCCCAAGTTCGTGAAGAATTACTAAGATAGATATGCTTAATATAAATTGAAAGATCTTAATTGCTAATTCCATTAATTGTTTTTAGATTTTAATTTGCAAAGGTAACAATTATCAAAAGGATGCCAAATAAAAAAGCTCCTCGAAATGAGAAGCTTTGTCATATATTCTGCCACTATTTTAGAAATTGAAAGAAACACCAAGGCATCCGTTGTTTCCCACTTCTGCAAAAACTCCGAATTTATCTGTGAAGAAATATCTTGCTCCAATGTGCGCTCCGATTCCGAAGTCTCTGCCGAGAACTCCCAAATCAACTCCGGGATAAATATCTAATTGTTCAGGTAAATCCAAAGCTTCTTTCAGGTGGAAATTTACTCTCCCGAAAATAAAAACTCTGTTGTCTTCATTATTGTCTTTGTAACCGTCAAAGTAAGCATTGGCTCCGGCTCCAACGGATATCAATTGATTCAAACCATAATCATAAGTAGCGGCAATCCCTGTTCCGTACCCCCAGGCATTCAGTCCTAAATTTACTTTCTGATCTCCTTTTCCAGTGTAGGCTTGTGCGCTCACTGTTGCTCCCGTAAGAACCAGCATCAGCATAAAAACCAATTTCTTCATAGATTTTATTTTAAATTATTACTAATGACAATTTGCAGCAAATATAAAACCGAAACCAATTAAAAGCTGTAATTTTATACAAGTTTTGAAATTAGAAATATGAAACTGCCTTGTTTTTTTTAAATTATAGATGTAATTTTAAAAAGGCGTTTCCATATGGAAATTAAAAAAATAGAAATCTGCGTATGAAAATTATAGGATTAAATCAGGATATCGTCTGGAAAAATAAATCTGAAAACTTTAAATTAATTGAAAATCAGCTTCAAAATCAGGATGCTGATTTATTTCTTCTACCTGAAATGTTTTCTACAGGTTTTTGTATGGATGCAGCTGAGGTTTCAGATAAAAATGAAGAATCTCTGGAGTTTTTAAAGAAAATTTCAAAAGAAAAAAATGCAGCTTTTTGTGGGAGTGCTTCCGTGGGGGTTGATGGAAAGTTTTTTAACAGAATATATTTTGTAAAGCCCAATGATGATGTAACTTTTTACGATAAAAGACATCTGTTTTCATTCTCGGGAGAAGACAAAATTTATACTCCAGGAAAAGAAAGAGTCATTGTAGAATATCTTGGAATCCGTTTTCTGTTGCAGGTTTGTTATGATTTGAGGTTTCCTGTTTTTGCAAGAAACAATGATGATTATGATGCAATTTTATACGTTGCTAACTGGCCGGAGAAAAGAGTCGGAGCCTGGGAGCATTTATTAAAAGCGAGAGCAATTGAGAATTTATCGTATGTTTTTGGTTTAAACAGAATCGGGACAGATGGAAATGATCTTTTTTATCAGGAAAGTTCGCACTGCTTTTTTGCCGATGGAAAGGAAATTGCTGAGAAAAAAGGAAATTTGGTTTTAGCAAAATTAAATTTAGATGAATTGAAAGATTTTAGAAATCATTTTCAGTTTTTGAATGACAGGGATGATTTTGAAATCAAATTGTAGACTAGGGATGTCCCACGGATTTCACAGATTTTCACAGATTTTTTTTGCCATTAATTCACGAATGCTTAATCAATTTATCAAAACTATCTTTAATCAAATTCGTGCATTCGTGGCAACTTCTATCTAAAGATATTATCAGCGTTTATCTATGAAAATCAGTGTGATCTGTGGGAAATATTCACGTCCAAACTTAGCCTTAACCTATTAAATATACTGTTCCAAAAGCTGCGTCAAACGATTGACATCATGCACGCCACTTTCTTTATAAAGCAATTCTCCTTTTTTGAAAACTGCCAAAGTAGGAACACCACGCACTCCATACTGAGAAGCAATTGCAGGATATTGGTCTACATCAATTTTTACAATTCTTGCACCTTCACCTACCTTTTCTTTTACTGTTGTCAAAACAGAAGATTGTACTTTGCAGGGTTGACACCAAGTAGCAAAAAAATCAATCAAAACTGGTCTTTCCGATTCTATAAGTTCCTGAAATTTTTGTGACATACTGTTTAATTTTATCGATTACTTTAAATTCTGAATGGCTTTGATATTATCTAAAGTCTTACCATCATACACTTCGACACCGTTCTTTTTTAAGATTTCTACTGCATCGTCTGCCTGAATTCCTTTGTTGCAAAAAACCACAACCTTTTTACCTTTCAAAGATTCTGCTTTGTTCTGAATTTCCGCTAAGGGAATATTGATGGCGTCTCGTGCCGTTCCTTCTGCGTATTGCTCCGGAATTCTTACGTCAACCAAAACGGTTTCAGAATTTTTCACCAATTCTTTAATATCAGTTTTAGACACGTTTTGTTGTACAGATGCGGTTTTGCAGGCATTCAGTGAGAAAAATGCAGCAAGAATAATTCCAAATAGAAATATTTTCATTTAAAGCGTTTTAGACTGACAAACAAAATCCGAAGTCGGCAATTTTTCAGTTTTTTTGATTCCGTTGAAACCACCTTCTATTTCGGTGAAGTTTCTGATTCCGTGAGAGTTAAGGACGCTTGCGGCAATCATGCTGCGGTAACCTCCAGCGCAATGCAAGAAGAAATGTTCAGAATCATCGATTGTAGAAACCCAGTCACTGATGTTGTCTAAAGGTTTGCTGTAGGCATTATCAATATGTTCGGCAGAATATTCTCCGATTTTTCTTACATCAATGATTTTTGAATTTTCATTAAACTGCTCTACAAATTCAGTTGGAGAGATTCTTTTCACTTCATCAATTTCTTTTGTAGAATTTTTCCAAGAATTGAAACCATCTTTTAAATATCCTAAAACATTATCAAAACCAACTCTGCTTAATCTCGTAATCACTTCCTCTTCGCTTCCTTCGTCTGCAACCAAAAGCAAAGGATGTTTTACATCTACAATTAAACTACCGACCCATGGTGCAAAATCTCCTTTCAAACCAATATTGATAGAGTTTGGAATAAATCCTTTATGGAATTCACCGGCACCTCTTGTGTCTAAAATTAAAGCTCCTGTTTCTTCGGCAAAACTTTCAAAATCTTCTACAGAAATTGGGTTTAAGCCTTTTGTCATTACATCATCAAGGCTGTCGTAACCACCTTTGTTCATCGCAACATTCATCCCGAAATATTTCGGTGGAGCTGTCAGTCCGTCAAGAACTTCTTTGATGAATGATTCTTTATCTGGTTGATTCAGAGCGTAATTGGTTTTTCTCTGATTTCCCAGAATATCCACAGTTTCTTTCTGCATATTTTTTCCACAAGCCGAACCTGCACCATGTGCCGGATAGACGGTAATACTGTCATCCAAAGGCAAAATTTTACTGTGAAGACTTTCGTATAAGATTCCTGCAAGATCTTCCTGCGTCATGCTTCCTGCTTTTTGAGCAAGATCTGGACGGCCTACATCACCCAAAAATAAAGTGTCTCCTGTGAAAATAGCAGTTTCCACACCGTTTTCGTCAATCAGAAGGTAAGTGGTGCTTTCCATGGTGTGACCGGGAGTGTGAAGTGCTTTTATTTTGATATTTCCGATTTCGAAAATCTGATTGTCTTCAGCAATAATTGCGTCAAAATCTGGTTCTGCAGTTGGCCCGTAAACGATAGGAGCATCGGTTTTTTTACTTAAATCTAAATGTCCGGAAACAAAATCTGCGTGAAAATGGGTTTCAAATATATATTTTAATGTAACGTTGTCTTTTTCAAGGCGGTCAAGATAAGGTTTTACTTCTCTCAGCGGATCTATAATTACGGCTTCATTTTCTGATACGATATAGTATGCGCCTTGTGCTAAACAGCCTGTATATATTTGTTCGACTTTCATCTTCTGGATTGACAATTTCGTTGTTCTTAATTTGCAAAAATCGGATTTTATTTTTTAAAACTTGCTAAAATAAAATATCTGTTCTGATAGAATAAATCTATAAAGTTTTTATTTAGTCTAATTTGTGAAAAATTTTATAAAATGTCTCGTTTGTATTTTCAGAAATGTCATGATCAATTTTAAATTGTAAGTAACTGTCTTTGCGAGATTCTCCATCAGGATAAATAATTACATTGTTGAATTTTTCGTAAATATGGTCTTCTATTTTTTTGTTATCAACAATTTTTGTCATCTCATTAAAATACTTTTCTGTATCTGTCGTCATCTTCCAGTCGGTTTTATGAAGATGATAAAATTCCATCATTTTTTCTATGGCGTATATTTCAGATTCAATCTTCATATCATGAAATCCTGTAGATGCTTCCTTGACATCCAAATTTTTCTTCAACCAGTCAATTTTAGATTTTGCTGCAACAATGGTTGCATTGGTCATCATAGAATCTCTTTGTACAATGGGTGAAAGTAAAATGTTTGGCTCATCATTTAAAGGTATTGCTTTTACGGAAGAGATTGATAAAACCTCGAAATAATTCTCTGCTTTTTGCTTCAGTTCTTCCAGCTGAGCCTGGGTCATATCATCACTGGTGATTCTTATTTTAAACCGCCATCCTCCACATTCGTAAATTGCCAGTAAAGATTGTTTGTCGGTAAATTTTACCCCTTTAAAAAAATCGGGTTCTCCTAAAGTGTTGTTGAAGATTGAATAAATATAACTTACTTTAAATTTTTCATTAGCAAGCTCGCCAAAAGACGGCTTTAGCTCGATGTGAGTATTAGAATTCTGAGTGAGTGCATCTTCGTATGACAAAAACTCATCCCTTAAAAGGTGATTATCTAATTCTCTACTTGGATAAATATAAAGAGATAATACGGTTTTTTCTTTCTTAGATTTTTGCTGAATATAGCTCACGGCCACATTTCTGTTTTTTGAATCGTAAGAATGTACCTCTTTTCTTTGAAACCCTGACCATAATTCCGGAAAGATTGTTTTTGTAAACTGATGAGTGTAATCACCACTTACCTTTATGTCGCCGGTTTTTTTCGCCTGTTGGGAAAAAAGAAGTCCTGAGAAGAAACAAAAGATAAACAAAAGATTTTTTTTCAATGAGATCATATTTTCATGATTAAATTATTGGCTTGGATAAAAGCATGTTTAATGAGCTAATTTAAATTTATTTTAAGACAAAAACACAAAAATGAATAATTAAAATATGACATTTTATTAAACTTTTTCTAAAAAACTTTATCTTTAGGTGGTAAAAATATCAAATGGCAGACAAAACAAAATTTATTGACGAACTTTCAACAAGATATACTCCAAAAGGAGAACATATAATTCTGGGAAAAGGAATGCTGGACGGCGATGTAGTCACAGAAGTCAACGTTACGATTCCTTTAAAAACAATTAACCGTCACGGTCTGATTGCCGGAGCCACCGGAACCGGAAAAACAAAAACACTGCAGGTTTTCGCTGAGCAGCTTTCTCACGCAGGAATTCCGTCTTTGGTTTTAGACATCAAAGGTGATTTTTCAGGGATTGCTGAAGCCGGACAAATGAATTCTATCATTGAAGAACGTTACGCAAAAACACAGCTTCCTTATAATCCGCAGGCTTTTCCGGTGGAACTGATGAGCATTTCTGGTGGGAAAGGTGTGAAGTTAAGAGCTACTGTTACAGAATTCGGGCCTGTTTTATTAAGTAAGATTTTAGAACTCAATGATACGCAGCAAAGCATTATGTCTATTGTTTTCAAATATTGCGACGACAAAGGCCTGCCTTTAATTGATTTAAATGATTTAAAGAAAGTCCTGCAATATGTAACGGATAACCCTCAAGGTAAAGCTGAATTGTCAACTAATTACGGATCAATTGCCTCAGCTTCATTGGGTACTATTTTAAGATCAATTGTTGCTTTAGAACAGCAAGGAGCAGCAGATTTCTTTGGAGAGTTAAGTTTTGATGTTCACGATTTGTTGGAAACAAGAGATGGGAAAGGTGTTGTTAATATTTTGAGAGTTGCAGATATTCAGAATAAACCACAGCTATTTTCAACATTTATGCTTTCTCTTTTTGCTGAAATTTACATGACATTTCCTGAGGAAGGCGACAGCGGAAAACCTAAATTAGTTCTTTTCATCGACGAAGCGCATTTGATTTTTGATGAATCTTCCAAAGCTTTGGTTTCACAAATTGAAACTATGGTAAAATTGATTCGTTCGAAAGGAGTTGGGATTTATTTTATTACTCAAATTCCTGGTGACGTTCCAGAAAATGTGCTTTCGCAGTTAGGTTTAAAAATCCAGCACGCTTTGAGAGGTTTTACCGCAAAAGATAAAAAAGAAATTTCTAAAGCCGTAGAAAATTATCCTACAACCGAGTTTTACAACGCTTCTGAGTTAATTCAGAACTTAGGAATTGGTGAAGCCTTTATAACCGCTTTGGACGAAAAAGGAATTCCAACACCATTGGTTCATACCTATTTGATTTCTCCGGAATCCAGAATGGATGTTTTGAATGATGCAGAAGTTTCAGAATTAATTTCAAAGTCTGCATTGGTTTCAAAATACGAAAAACCGGTTGACAGTGAGTCAGCGTACGAGATTTTAGTTAATAGGATGGAACAAGCGGTAGAAAATTCAGCTCCTACCCAAAAAACTAAACCCGTAAAGGAAGAACCGGGAATGTTTGAGCAGGTTCTAAAAAGCAGAGCCGGTAGAACCTTTGCCAATACTTTGATGCGAGAAGGTGCAAAAGCGATTTTGGGAATGTTCGGTTTAGGCGGAAGAAAAAGATAGGCGTCTATCTTTTGCAGTTTTTAACGTATTTTGATTATTTTAGCAGAATTCCATAGGTGCTGAGATTTTTAAGGTTCAGTTTTTGATAGAAATTCTAAGTTAGATAAGAAATAAATGTATTCGATTATAGATATAGAAAGCAATGGTGCAGGGTTCAGAAAAGAATGCATTATCGATATCGCCATTTTTAGATATGATGGTCATAAAATTGTCGACCAATTTATTTCCCTTGTCAATCCTGAAAGTGACATCACGCCTTTTGTTCAGAAATTGACCAATATAAGCCCGAAAATGGTTAAAACCGCTCCGAAATTCCATGAATTGGCTAAAAGAGTGGTTGAAATTACTGAAGGCACAACCTTGGTAGGTCATAATATCGATTTCGATTACAGAATGCTTCGCCAATCATTTCAACGTCTTGGTTATGATTTTAAAATCAACACTTTAGATACAATTCCTTTAGCAAAAAAACTGATTCCTGATGAGGTAAGTTATTCATTGGGAAAATTGGTGAGGTCGTTAGGGATTCCTTTAGTCAATGCACATCGTGCAGAAGGTGATGCCAGAGCAACTTTAGAATTGTTTAAACTTTTGGTTTCAAAAGATACCGAAAACGAGATCATTCAGGAACAGCACGAAGAGACGAATGCTAAGACTTATATAAACAAAATCAAGCTGTTAACCCAAGATTTACCGAGCGAAAAAGGTTTTGTTTATTTCCAGAATGAATCTGGGAAGATTATTCTTTCAGAGTATGTTCAGGATATTAATAAGTTTTCAAAAAAGCTTTTCAATTCTAAATCGAAAAAATTTGAACAAATTCAGCGTGATGTTGAGCAAATCAATTTTGAATTAACGGGAACTGATATCATTGCGAAGTTGATTTTAAATTCAAAAAATATCAAAAAGAGAGAATCTTTGCCTTTTGGTTTGTATTTTAGAAACAATAAATATGTTGCTGAAAAAAATACATTGAATAAAACTGAAAAGCCGATTCTGAAATTTAAAGCTTTTACTCAAGGGACTAAAGCTGTTCAGTTTATCAGTAAAATTGATGAATATAAAGATGTTGAAGCTTTTAAGAAGAAGATTGATTTCAGAAAACGCAACGAACTATGGTTGGGAAGTGGTAGAAAATTAGGAGAAAAATTGTTTTTAATTATAGAAAACGGGAAAGCAGTTTCTTATGGTTTCTATGAATTATTTACCCAAATCCAGACTTTAAGTAAAATTTCAAAATTAAAAATCGATTTGCCTTTACCGGCGTCTGATCTTACCAATGATTTACAATTGGCTTTGCTGAAAGGCGATTTTGAGACGTTGCCCTTACCGAAATAGAATGACATTTTACAATCAGATGTATTTTTATTAAGAAGAAAACTCTTTTCAAATTCAATTTCTCAAAATAAATAGTATTTTTGCAAAAGAATAAAAATAAGCAATGCAAAATTTTAAACAAAAACAAACCGGAAAAAAGGGAGCTGTAAAGTTTTCAAAGGTTTGGAATACCTAAAAGAGTTGTGTTGCATAAAAAATAATATTGTGGCAGACTCTTCTCGAAGAATCTGCCTTTTTTTATGTTAAATTAAAATTATGAATTCAAAAGAATTATTAAAGATTGCCCAAGAATTTGGCACACCGGTGTATGTTTACGATGCTGAATCGATCAAAACTCAATACGAGAAACTTACATCTTCTTTTTTAAAACACACCAAGTTCTTTTATGCTGCAAAGGCTTTAACGAACATCAATATTTTAAAATACATAAAGAACCTCGGCGCTTCTTTGGATTGCGTTTCCATTAGTGAGGTGAAATTAGGCTTAAAAGCCGGTTTTCCTAAAGAAAAAATATTATTTACTCCCAATTGTGTTGACTTAGCTGAAATAGAAGAAGCAATGATGCACGGTGTTCATATCAACATCGATAATATCTCAATTCTTGAGCAATTTGGGAACAAATACGGAAATACGTATCCTATTTTTGTAAGAATCAATCCGCATATTTATGCTGGCGGAAACCATAAAATTTCCACAGGACATATCGATTCGAAATTTGGAATTTCTATTCACCAGATGCGTCACATCGAGCGTGTGATGAAAAGTACCAACCTGAATGTAGAAGGTCTTCACATGCATACAGGAAGCGAAATTAAAGATCCTGAAGTATTTTTGCAGGCTCTTGAAATTATGCTTGAATTATCTGAACATTTCCCGAATCTGAAATATCTGGATATGGGAAGCGGTTTCAAAATCCCGTATCAGGAAAGCGATATGGAAACAGATGTGAAAGCCTTAGGTAAAAAAGTTGAGAAAGCGATTTCAGATTTTTCTAAAGAGACCGGTAAGAAATTTGAACTTTGGTTCGAACCTGGGAAGTTTTTGGTTGGAAAATGTGGGTATTTATTGGTGAAAGCGAATGTCATTAAGCAAACAACAGCAACAGTTTTTGTTGGGGTTAATTCAGGATTCAATCATTTGATCCGTCCAATGTTTTACGATTCTTACCACACTATTGAAAATTTGTCAAACCCAAAAGGTGCAGAAAGAATTTATACTGTTGTAGGAAACATCTGTGAAACCGATACCTTTGCCTGGGACAGAAAGTTGAATGAAGTGAGAGAAGGCGATGTTTTGGCCTTCCACACTGCAGGTGCTTACGGTTTTGAGATGAGTACAAATTTCAATTCAAGATTAAAACCTGCTGAAGTTCTTTTCTTAGACGGAAAAGCGCATTTGATCAGAAAAAGAGACGAATTTGAAGATCTTTTGAGAAATCAGATTGAAGTTTTATAAAATTTTTGCTCGAAAAATTAATATAAAAAATGCTCCGTAAGAAATTGCGGAGTATTTTTTTTGGATGAAAGTTATATTAATCAAATCAAAAACACCTTAATGCTTCAATTTGAATCTTTAATAATTAAATGACTAAATTTGTCTTTCTGATATGAAAAAATCAATTCAGAAAGTGAATGAAGTTTTAAAACAACAATGAATGCGACAGATATCTTTTAATGCCAAAATTTTCTACCAGAAAAATACTTGTAAAGCTATCAATCTTAAAAATATAACATTATTGTAATGAGTAGTATTTTGAAAAAATTCTATGTCATTGCATGGGTATTCGGTCTTATATTTTATTTTTTAGATTACGTGATCAGAGCGGCTCCGGCTGTGATGATTCCTGAATTGGTCAATAATTTTAAAACGACCGAACTGAAACTGATCAGCATGGTGGGTACTTATTATTACACCTATTCTACCTGTAGTTTGATTGCCGGAATTGCTTTAGATAAATTTGGAGGTAAACGCTCTCTTTTTGCAGGCTGTTTGATTTTAGGAATAGGCTGTTTATTATTTTTAATTTCAAGCCAAACCGCCGGAATTACCGGAAGATTATTACAAGGAGCAGGCTGTGCTTTTGCTTTTCCGGGCTGCGTTTATCTTGCCAGTAAAGGCTTTTCATCAAAATCTTTGGCAACAGCCATCGGAGCAACACAATGCATCGGAATGTTGGGTGGAACTGCCGGACAATTTTTAGTAGGACCTTGGGTGGAAGAAGGAATTAATATCAACAGTTTTTGGCTTTGGTCTGGAATTATCACCATTATTACAGCTGTTTTGCTCTACTTTTTTACTCCTAAAGATGATCAACCAGTAGAAATGGAAGAAAAACCACATCAATCTGTTGGATATTTAGAAACGTATAAAGTCGTTTTTAAAAACCCACAGTCTTGGCTTTGCGGAATTATTTCAGGATTACTTTTCGCACCAACTACCATTTTTGCAATGACCTGGGCGGTTGCTTTTTTCGAAAAAGATAAGCAGTTTCTTTTCCGTGATGCAACGATTACCAGTGCGATGGTTGCTTTTGGTTGGGCTTTTGGTTGCCCGTTACTAGGCTTTATTACCGATAAAATAGGTCGCAGAAAACCTGTTTTGGTTGGTGGAGCATTATTGATGATTTTAAGTTTTCTTCAAATGATTTACCTTCCGGATTTGTATGCTGCAAAAATCAGTATGTTTATTTTTGGAGTAGGCTCGGGTGCGGCGATGATTCCGTATTCTGTGATTAAAGAAACGAATCCTGATTATGTAAAAGGAAGCGCTACGGGAGCAATCAACTTTATAACTTTTGGCGTCACAACTTTACTGAGTCCGGTTTTCAGCAGATGGTTTGGGAAAAGCTTAGATATTTCTGCCGGAAATTTACATTTTGAGCAATCCGTTTTATTTTGGGTTGCAGGAATTGTGTTGGCGATTTTAATTTCATTTTTACTGAAAGAAACCGGGAGCAAAGTCAAAAATCAAATGGTCGCTGTTTAAATAATTTGAATACGACTATTTTAACTAAACTTTGCGCTCAAGTGTGAAGTTTTTATTTTTTATAATTATCTAAGTTTTATCTTTGTTTTAAGAATTTAAAAATGAAAATTATAAGAACATTAGCTTTGTTTTTAAGTCTATTTGTGACAAGTTTTGCTTTTGCACAATATGATATAGAAGATCAGGAAGAGACGGTGCTTCTTGAAAACAATAAGACTATTTTAAAAATAAATATAAAAGAACCTTTTCTGCAGGTCGCTGTTAAAAACTGTAAGGATTTTAAGGCGGCTTCATATCCTGACGGCATCAGCGTTTACAAAGACACTTTGAGGAAGTATATGTACAATTATCTAAACTCTGAATTTTATGTCTTGAATGGTGATTTTACATTTACATTGACCATTGATCAAACAGGTAAGGTAATCGATGTTGAAGGTTCTCCCAAAGTAAACAACAGTCAGGTCT
Organism: Chryseobacterium sp. C-71; assembly: GCF_020911865.1. Classification (NCBI taxonomy): domain Bacteria; kingdom Pseudomonadati; phylum Bacteroidota; class Flavobacteriia; order Flavobacteriales; family Weeksellaceae; genus Chryseobacterium; species Chryseobacterium sp. C-71. Next base: position 2,265,021 of record NZ_CP087131.1, on the reverse strand, counting down.
TCTTTGAAGATATGAAATATGTTGTTCGCAGAATCAACAAAAACTGGATTCCTGCAAGTTGCAATGGACAATCTGTTACATCAGAGGTTAAAATAAAAATGAACTTTTCATCAATAGCGACAGATTTATAATGAAAAAATATTTATCAGCACCCTTATTATTGTTTTAGGTTTTAAAGGCTTTTCACAAGAGACGTTTATGAATGATTCCCAATATGCATTAAAAAAAGTAAAGGTAAATGGAAGCGGACTACGAAAGATGGTATCCCAATAAGTTCAAAATATATTATAAAAGTTGATTTTAAATTAAATACATATAACCATGATTAGAAAATTATTATTTTTATTAAGTTTTATAACTTCTCTTTTTCAGATAAATGCACAAGTTTTATACAATTATCCGAAAGGTCAAGACTTTTATGAAGGTGGGCGAAAAGGCCTTTTCGAAGATATTCAGCAGATTGTTGTAAAAAATAATATAAAACCGTGCGAAAAAACAGAAGCATTATTTATGAGATTTATTGTGTATCCGGACAGTAAAGTAAAGTATGTTGCTGATGATGATACAAATGCCGTTGAAAATAATAAGTGTTTGAAAAGTAAAGTGTTGGAAGTAATAAAGCAGACTAATAACTGGAAGCCTGCCGAAATAGATGGAAAAAAAACACCGGCTATGTTTTGTACGCTTTTTTCGGATGATTTGTTATTGAATAATAAGTCGGATGAAGAAGATTTCTCAAAACCAGTCTACATCTATAAAGATAAAGAAAGCGACATTATGAAATTCAGAGAGAATTTTGTGAAGTGTTTTGACGTAAACGGTTACCGATCTAGTGCAGATTACTCTTTCGTAATAAATTTTGATGTCGATACAAATGGAGATGCTGGATTCTTTTACATTGAGAATCAATCAAATTTAGAAAAGTTCAACGAAATGGTTGTGAAATGCGCTTCTAATACTAAAAAATCACATTGGAAACCAGGCTACTACAAAGGAGTGGCGGTAAAACAGGTTTTTAGAATGCCAATTAGATTTAATGCGAATTAATTGAATTTTTCTAACTCGTCGATTTAAACTATAATTGTCTTTCTGACATTCTGTCACAATATTTTGTATCTTTGCAAATTCAACGATTTTAAGATTTAATTGTTTTTTTAGTTCAAATTTTATTGAGTAATTAGCTTTAAATTTTAAACCTAAAACAGACTATAGTGCAAGAAAAATATATAGACGAAACCAAGCAGGGAGAGGCTTTTGCTATTGCAGAAAAAACCGGAAATTCTAAAAAACTCTTTTTAGAAAGCTACGGCTGTCAGATGAATTTTTCAGATTCTGAGATTGTTGCTTCTATTTTGAATGATCAGGGTTACAACACGACACTGAAAGTTGAAGAAGCAGATTTGATTTTATTAAATACATGTTCTATCCGTGAAAAAGCTGAGCAGACCGTGAGAATGCGTCTTGCACAGTTCAAAAATCTAAAAAAAGAAAGACCCAACATGACCGTTGGTGTTTTAGGTTGTATGGCTGAAAGGCTCAAAACTAAGTTTTTAGAGGAAGAACAATTGGTCGACTTAGTTGTTGGTCCTGATGCTTATAGAGATTTACCCAACCTTTTAAAAGAAACCGAAGACGGAAGAGATGCCATCAATGTAATTCTATCTAAAGAAGAAACATATGCTGACATCAATCCTGTTCGTTTGGGCGGAAATGGTGTAACAGCTTTTGTGACGATCACAAGAGGTTGCGACAATATGTGTACATTCTGCGTGGTTCCTTTTACAAGAGGTAGAGAAAGAAGCCGTGATCCGCACTCTATTTTAGAAGAATGTAAAAGTCTTTGGGAAAGTGGTTATAAAGAAATCACGCTTCTCGGGCAAAATGTTGATTCGTATCTATGGTACGGTGGCGGTCCGAAAAAAGATTTCGCAAAAGCATCAGAAATGCAAAAAGCCACAGCGGTTGACTTCTCTAAACTTCTCGATTCGGTTGCCAAAGCTGTTCCTCAGATGAGAATCAGATTCTCAACTTCCAATCCTCAGGATATGAGTTTGGATGTATTCAGAACGATGGCAAAACATGATAATATCTGTAATTACTGCCATTTACCGGTTCAAAGTGGAAGCAACAGAATGCTTGAAGCCATGAACAGACAACATACCCGTGAAGAGTATTTAGAATTAATAAGAAAAGCGAAAGAAATCGTTCCTGATATTTCGTTTTCTCAAGACATGATCATTGGTTTTTGTGGTGAAACTGAAGAAGATCATCAAGATACCTTAAGCCTGATGAGAGAGGTAGAATATGACTATGGTTATATGTTCTCTTACTCCGAAAGACCGGGAACTCCGGCTCACAAAAAAATGGAAGATGATATTCCTGCTGATGTTAAGCAAAGACGTTTAGCAGAAGTAATTGCTTTGCAAGGGGAATTATCAAGAAAAAGAATGCAGGGTTACGTAGGAAGAGTTCACAGTGTTTTAATTGAAGGAATTTCTAAGAAAAACAAAAACCAATGGAAAGGCAGAAACTCTCAAAATGCAGTTTGCGTTTTTGATATGTTGGAAGGTCAGAAATTGGGTGACATTGTGGATGTTTTTGTTCACGGTAATACGCAAGGCACGCTTTTAGGGGAAACAGTGGAATAATTTTAAAGTTTTAAGTCTTAATTTTAAATTTATTTTAAATAGTTAATGAGCGATCTGCAATCAAAAGAGCTTCTTCAGAATATTTCTGCATTATTAGAAAATGCCAGAAAGAAAGTCGCCGTTGCTGTGAATCAGACAATGGTGCTGACTTATTTTGAGATTGGTAGAATGATTGTGGAAAACGAGCAGAATGGTGAAAATCGTGCAGAATACGGAAAAGCTCTACTCAAAGATTTGTCATCTCATTTAACTGAAAGGTTTGGAAAAGGGTTTTCGGTAGAGAATTTAGACAGGATGAGATTTTTTTATAAAACGTATTCTGAACAAATTTCGTCAACACTGTTGACGAATTCTCAAAACCAGATTTCGTCAGTACCTTCTATGAATTTAGAAAAAGAACGAAAACTGTCCGAATCCTTAAAAATCAGTAAGATAGCATCTATTGATTTCAATCTTTCATGGTCGCATTATCTGAAATTGATGAGAATAAAGGATGTCAATGAGAGAAAATTCTACGAAATAGAAAGCTTTAAAAATAACTGGAGCTTGAGAGAATTGCAAAGACAATACGATTCTGCATTATATACAAGATTATCTTTAAGCAAAAATAAAGAAGAGATCATTCAGCTTTCAGAAAAAGGACAAATTTTTGAAAAGCCAAAAGATCTTATCAAAGATCCTTACATTCTAGAGTTTCTTGGTTTAAAAGAACAATCAAACTATTCTGAAAATGATTTAGAAACTGGCTTGATTGATAAATTAGAACATTTTCTTTTGGAATTAGGTACAGGTTTTACATTTGTAGCGAGACAAAATAGGATTACTTTTGATGAAAAACACTTTAAAATTGATTTGGTTTTTTACAATAGAATCTTGAAATGTTTTGTTTTAATTGATTTAAAAATTGGTGAACTAAAACATCAGGACATCGGTCAAATGCAGATGTATGTCAACTTTTATGATAGAGAAATAAAGCTAAATGACGAAAACAAAACTATAGGAATTATTCTTTGTCAGGATAAAAGTGAAGCTTTGGTACGCTATACGTTGCCGGAAGATAATGAGCAGATTTTTGCAAGTAAATATCTTACCGTATTGCCAAGTAAAGAAGATTTTATCAAGATTTTAGAAGAAAATTAAAATAAGATTTACAATTATTATAAACACACAATGAAAAACTTATTCCTCTTCATATTACTAATACCTCTGCTGATGAATTGTCAGACAGAAAAAGCAGTTTCAAAATATCCAAGCCATGTAGGAAATATAGAGTTTGATGAAAAGCTAGATGATCCCAATTTTAAAAGGTGTGGAGAAAATGAATACGCTTATCAATACTATCATGCATCAGAATCAGGAATTCCATATGAAGGAGAAAAGTTGGACATCATCAGAAAACTTGAAAAAGAAAATATTGCATCTTCAAAATCGGTAAATGGCTACATCACGGTACGTTTTGTGGTCAATTGTGAAGGGAAAACAGGAATTTTCAGAATGCAGGAAATGGACGAAAATTATATTGAGAAAGAATTAGATAAAAAACTTTCGGATCAGCTTTTTACTTTTACAAAAAGTTTAAAAGGTTGGCTTCCAACAGAAATTCAAGGCAAGAAAATAGATTACTATCAACATTTAACCTATAAAATTGAGAATGGAAAAGTTTCAGAAATATTACCTTAGCCTTCTAATTCTCGTAGTTTATTCTAACTTACAGTCACAGGTAAATTGTAACGTCATGCAAAGTGACGATTGCAAAAAAGCTTGTGAATTATATAATTATTGGGGAGAGTATCAAGGTTTTAGAGAATCTCAGGAAGGCTTTGATAAAGCGATTGCGCTATGTTCAAATTTTTCAAATGCTTATATGGAAAAAGCTGTTCCATATTTGAAAAACGGTGATTTTGTTACCTGGAGAGTACTTATTGATAAAGCTGTTGAGCTTGATCCCAAAATGCACCTTGGTTACCGTGGATGGTGCAAATATCAGTTTTTGCGAGATTACAAAGGCGCAATTGCAGATATTGAGGCTTTAGAGAAAATTTATCCTACAGGATATTTAGGGTATTCTGCCAATGGCGATTACGAATTGCACGTTGCAAAAGCTATCTGTTATTCGGCTTTAGGACAAAAAGAAAAGGCGATTTCTATCATAGAAAATCAGTTGGCAAAAAAGGAACATAATGTTGGTTTGTTCGATTATTACCAATTGGGTGTAACTTATTTTGAACTCAGCAAATACGACAAAGCTTTAGAAAACTTCGAAAAACAAAGCAAACAATACGATTTTGCCGAAAATATTTATTTTAAAAGTAAAGTTGCTAAAATTCGAAACAAAGATTATTTAGATTTAAAAAAGATGGCTTTAAAAAGCTACGATGAAGGTAAAAGCATGAAAGATGGGTACACACATCATTTCAACAAAGTTTACAGAGCAGAAATAGAAGAACTGTAAATTTTAAAAATCTTTAATTTTTTAATCTTTAAATCAAGAAAATGGCAGACTTACAATCTATAAAAGCACGCTTTGGAATTATCGGAAATTTTCCGGCTCTGAATCGTGCCCTCGAAAAATCTATACAAGTGGCACCTACCGATATTTCCGTTTTGGTTATCGGGGAAAGTGGTGTGGGGAAAGAATTTATCCCGAAAATTATTCATTCAGAATCGAAAAGAAAACACCAACCGTATATCGTTGTCAACTGTGGAGCAATTCCTGAAGGAACGATTGATTCCGAACTTTTCGGGCATGAGAAAGGCGCTTTTACAGGAGCAACAGCGACCAGAAAAGGATATTTTGAAGTCGCAGACGGTGGTACAATCTTCCTTGATGAGGTGGGTGAATTGCCTTTACAGACGCAGGTTCGCCTGTTGAGGGTTTTAGAAAGTGGCGAATTTATGAAAGTGGGTTCTTCGCAGGTTCAGAAAACGAATGTGAGAATCGTTGCGGCTACTAACGTCAATATGATGAAGGCGATTCAGGATAACAGATTCCGTGAGGATTTGTTTTATCGTTTGAATACCGTTCAAATTGATATGCCCGCTTTGAGAGAAAGAAAAGGAGATATTCATCTGCTTTTCAGAAAATTTGCAATCGATTTTGCCGAAAAATACAGAATGCCGGAATTGCAGCTCGAAGCTAGTGCCGTTCATTATATCGAAAATTATACTTTTCCGGGAAATGTGCGACAACTGAGAAATTTGGTAGAGCAAATGACGGTTGTAGAAACCGATAGGAGTGTAACTGTAGCAAAATTGACAGAATATATTCCTATGGATTCTCATCTGCCAATGGTCGTTAATCATCCCAATACGCAAAAACAGTCCGATTTCGGAAACGAAAGAGAAATCATGTACAAAATTCTCTTCGATATGAGAAATGATATTAATGATTTAAAATCCTTAACTTCGGAATTGATAAAAAACAGAGGAACTTCAGACTTAAGCAATCAGGAAAAGAATTTGATCAATAGAATTTATACGCCTGAGCCACAGCAAAATGCAAGCCCTAGCTCTTTGTTGTTTTTTGAAAATAATAATAACCAAAACGTTCAAACTCCGACGATTATTTCAAATTCTGACGACCATTACGAAGATTTTGAAGACATCGAAGTTGAAGAAAACAGACCAGAATCCCTGTCGCTTCAAAACAATGAAAAAGATTTGATTATCAAGGCGTTAGAAAAACATAATGGAAGGAGAAACAGAGCTGCAGATGAGCTCGGTATTTCGCAAAGAACTTTATACAGAAAAATAAAACAATACAACTTAGAAGACTAAATCAATAAACATTAAATCAAAAATTATGAACGTAAACTTTACCGCAAAACCAATCAATTTTAAATTAGGAGAATACCTGAGCAAAGGTTTTGAACTTTTGAAAAAAGATTTCGGAAACATTTTTGTAGCTTTTTTATGCTGCCTTGTAATGGGAATTATTCCATTCTGCGGAATGTTGGGAGCTGGAAATTTCTATCAGTATCTGAGAAAGGTAAATAGAGGTCAGCAGGCAAGTCCGAGTGATATTTTTAATTTCGATAAATTCATGCCTTACTTCATCATACAGTTGATTTTGATCGGTGGATTTATGCTGATATACATTCCGTTTTTGATTATGATGCCTGCGATTGCATATACTCAGGGAGATGATCCTTCTCCGTGGATTGCTTTTGTGATGTTTCCTTTTATGGCAATCGTTTATATAGTGCTTCTGTATCTTATGTTGAAAGGGTTTTACATTCCCGCATTGATTTCTTTAAAAGATGTAAATGATGTTAAAACAGCCTGGAATGCTTCAAAAGTGATGACTAAAGGTAATTTGCTATCAATATTCTTGTTCTCACTTGTATTGGTTATAATAATGTACGCCGGTATTCTTGCCTGTGGTATTGGTTTGTTTGCTACAATGCCTTTTGTTTATGTGGCAAACTTTTTTGCTTATGAAGATGCAATGAGCCAGATTGAGCGTGATGAGATTTCAGAAATAGGAATCCAGGAAAAATATTAAGATTAAAAAAAGTTACAATGAGTCAGTTTAGAAACCTCTTTCTTTTAACAATTTGTGTCGGATTTTTAAATTCGTGCTACACATTTACCGGATCGTCATTGAAAGATGAAAAAACGGTGCAAATCAATGAATTTCCGAACAATGCACCCTTGACGAATCCTACTTTGTCACAGCAGTTTTCAACAGATATTCAGAACAGGTTTTTACAGAGAACGACTCTTAAAGGAACAAAAGAAAATCCGGATATTTTAATTGAAGGTGAAATCACAGATTACACGATTACACCTACTACAATCAGTTCTACTACCCAAAATACTGCTGCGGGAGTTATTCAGGAGTCACAGAATAAGTTGACGATCACGGTGAAAGTACATTACGAAAATAAATTGCATCCCGACTTGAGTTTTGACAGAACCTATTCTGATGAAGCAGTTTTCAACAGCAGCTTGTCTCTGAATGCCATAGAAACATCTCAGGTGAAAATTGCGACAGACAGAATTATCAATAAAATATTTAACGACATCGTAGCGAATTGGTAAGATGATAAATACTAGAGTTTTAGAATTATTAAAAAATCCGAAAAATATTCAGTCAGAAGATCTCCATCTTTTGAAAGAGGAAATTAATTCTTTCCCCTATATTCAAAACATCAGAGCGCTGCATCTGTACGGTGTTCATCTGTATGACAAAGAAAATTATCAGAAAGCACTTTCTGCAACGGCTGCGTACACTACAGATAAAAAAATACTGTATCAGCTGATTAATGGTAAAATCCAAAAGATTAAGCCTGAAATAATTACAGAAAAGCAGGAAGTAATTCCGGAAAAAACAATTGAAACTCACATTGTAGAAACCGAAGAGACTGTAGAAATTAAAATTCCGGAAGAAGAAATTTCGGTAAGAAAAGCTCCTAAAAGTTTTGCGGATCATGATTACGAAGCTGCTTCTGAAGGATTACTTACAGATCAACCGGAAATAAAACATTTGGTTGTAAACGGTGAACGCAACAGGATTTTATTCGATGGTGAAGAAAACTTTCTGGATGAAGATAATAATGAAACAATTGACCTTGAATCAACTTTAGAATCGGGAGTAATTGTAACTCATAAATATGTTTCTAGCCAAAATAATTTGGATGAATCTGCCAAAGAAGATGCAATTGTTGCTGAAGAATTAGCAGGAACTTCTTCTGAAACGATGATTGATGAAACTCCAGTTCCGGAAACTCAGGTTGAAGAAATCACCGATAATGCTGAATTAAATTTAGAAGAAATTGTACCTGAATCTGATTTAAACAAGACTGAAGATACTGTAGAGGTTCCGAAGTCAGAGGTTATTATCAATGAAAATAAAATCGATTCCGAAAAAGTTGCTGAAAAAGTCAATGACGAAAGCGATATAAGCTTCCAAAAAGTTGAATCTTTCCCAGCAGAAACAGAAATTTCAGCGGATGAAACTATTGAATCTGATTTAAACCAGACTGAAGATACTGTAGAAGTTCCGAAGTCAGAGGTTATTATCAATGAAGATAAAATCAATTCCGGAAAAGTTGCCGAAAAAGTCAATGACGAAAGTGAAATAAGTTTCCAAAAAGTTGAATCTTTCCCAGCAGAAACAGAAATTTCAGCGGATAAAACAATTGAGTCTGATTTAAATGAATCTGAAGAATTTACAGAAGTTTTAAATCCGGAATTAATTATTGAAGAAGACAAAATAGAATCTGAACAGGTTGCAGAGAAGATAAATGATGATGCTGAATTAAGTTTCCACGCAACAAATTCTTTCCTTCCGGAAGTTAAGATAGAGTCCAATAAAACCACAGAAACGCTACCATCTGAAACTCCAAAATCGAATATCAACAAGCATGAGGACGAAATGCGCCGTTTGATAGAAGAAGTGGAGAAAAGGATGAAAGCAAATAAAGAAAATGCTCCGGAAAAAGCGCAAGTTGAAGAAGAGGAAATCAGCCACGATATCAGTTTTGCAGAAACTCAGGCATTTCATGTAGGCGAAGAGCAAAAAGTTGCTGAAGAAGTGGTGGTGAAAGCTGCTGAGTCAATCGTCGAAGAGAAATTAGAAGAAACATCTGAGTACAATATTGAAACTACAGAAGAGGTTTCAGATACAGAAACGGAAAAAGAAGCCGTTTCCGCATGGAAACCGATGACTTTTGAGACCAGTCGCCCTGATTCTTTATTAAATAAGCCCGCAGAAGTTTCTCAGCCAAAAGAAGAAGTTCAAAAAGCTGAAGAAACTCCAAAACCTGAACCTATAGTAGAAATTCAAAAAGAAATTCCGGTGGAAGTTCAATCCAAACCTGTTGAATCTACTGAAGCCTCAAATGATTCAGAAGAAATTGAAAACGAAGAAATTCAGGTAGAGCAAAATAACGATGCTCCGGTAATGAATGTTTCGTTCTTCGGATCTGGGATTGCAAGTTTAGGGCAGTCTTATAAATCTGATCAAAAAGAAAAGGCAGACGCTAAAGAACTGGAAGATAAAATAGCTCAGCAAAAAATCGACGACAGCAATGTTCCCGGATTTATCAATACATGGCAAAGCTGGTTGAAAATCGATCGAGTTGAAGAAACGCCAGTAGACAAAACGGAGATCAAAAATAAAGTCATTGAGTCATTCATTGAAAATAATCCGAAAATCAGTCAGTTAAAAGATGAGGTCAACTTCGTTGTCAAAGAGAAAACAGACGACATTTCCCATCTGATGACCGAAACTTTAGCGAATTTGTATATCGAACAAAAACTATATTCAAAAGCGGTCAATGCCTTCTTAATTTTGTCTAGTAAGTTTCCGGACAGAAAAGAATACTTCGAAGAAAAAATTCAGGAAATAAAGGATAGCAGAAGTAAAAATTAAATTAAATTAAAACGGCAGAAGTGAATTTCTGCCGTTTTGCTTTTTATACGTTTGTTGAACTTAAATCTTTCTTACTCTTCAATTTTCGCCAGGCTTTTCGCCCAAAAAATATAACGAGAATCAAAGTAATGACAGCGAAAATTGCAGCTATAAAAGGTGCTGCCATTGCTAAAATCGCCATAATTCCTGCTCCGGCTGTTTCCGTAGTTCCAACGACCGAGTTTCCAAGTCCGCCTGTTGTTGCGGTAGATGCAGCCCGAATTCCTGCAAAACCAGTACTTATTGTTGCAGCTGTTCCGCCACCAGCAATCAACGCCAAAGCCCACTGCGGAAACGTCCCCAGCTCGGTAAACTGGCTTGCAAATAATATGGAACCCGCAACTGTTGCCATCGGTATCGAAATCGTGTCAAGTAAATGATCTACAAAAGGAATGTAGTATGCTAAAATCTCAGTAATCATTGCAATTCCGGTGGTGATTAAAGCGGGCAGGCTCGAAAGCCATTCAAAACTTTCACTCATAGGAATCCAATGGAAATAGGAAGCTAAACTTACCGCAAACATTGGTAAAAACACTCTGAAACCTGAAGCTGCCGCCAATCCGATACCAATAAAGGCACTCAGGACATAAGGTAAATAGTGAACTTGATCTAACATTTTATTCGTCAATTGTTTGCTTAAAGCTACAAAAAATTATAAAATCTCAACCGGAATTTATTTTGTAAAGATTTCAATGTAACAGAAATGAAAAACTGCTTGATTTGCTCAATATGCGAGAGAAAAATAGAAATTATCAGTTTCAGCACAAAAAGAAATCTGTGCGATCTGTGGGAAATCAAGCTTAAGCTTTCTTCTGCGACTGACACAATTTGATAAACTGCGCTTCAACCTCCTGAAATTTCTCAGGCATTTCAGGAGAAACCCAAAAAAGCATCGCCGTAGTTTTTTCGCCAAAATATTCTTTAAACAAATCTTTATTCAGACGATAGCATTCTCTCAAAAGTCTTTTGATACGGTTTCTGTGAACAGCTTTTTTAAAATATCTCTTAGAAACAGAAACTCCCAATTTTACGTTATCTGTCACCAGATCTGGATGATTTTTCAGAATAATAATTCTCAGATTTCCACTGTTTTTCCATTTGCCTTTTTCGAAAAGCAAAGTAATTTCATCCTTTTTTTTGAGTTTTTCCGCTTTCGAATATTTAAAGTTCTGCATCAGCCTTTTTCACTAAATTATTGATGACTTCCGCAGCCGCATACAATCCGAAGATTGCAGGAATAAAACTGATGGTTCCATAGAAAGATCTTTTATAATTGCTTCCGTCGGTCATTTTCAAGCTGTCTTCATCTTGAATTTCGCTTGAAAAAACACATCGGATACCTTTGTCTATCTTTTCTTTTTTCAGTCTTTTTCTTACCTGTTTAGCAAGATGGCATTCTGCAGTTTTGTGAATGTCTCTCACCAATACTTTCGAAGGATCAGATTTCCCGCCGGCTCCCATTGAGCTTACGATTTTGATTTTTCTTCGCTTGGCAGCAATGATTAAGCTTACTTTTGGAGTGATGCTGTCGATACAGTCTAAAATATAATCAAATTTTCCTCCATCTAAAACTTCAGCCATCCTTTCCGGATTCAGAAACTCGTTGATCTTCGTCAATTCAAGTTTCGGATTAATGTCCATCAATCTTTCTGCAACGACTTCTACTTTATGTTTTCCTACGGTTGAATGAAGTGCAGGAAGTTGTCGGTTAATATTGGTAATATCTACGGTGTCGCCGTCAACGATGGTCATTTTTCCGATTCCGGCTCTTGCCAGAAACTCGGCAGCGAAAGATCCTACGCCACCTAAACCTACTACGAGAACAGTCGCATTATTTAAAATATTAATGCCTTCTTCTTTGATCAGAAGCTCTGTTCTTTCCAGCCAAAACTTATCCATTTTTTATCGTATCTAAATTTTCTACAATCTGTTGTTGAAGTTGTTCTAAAGAGATTTTCTTTATTTCTGAGACTTTCTGATATAATTCTTTAATGTCAAAATCGTCATTATCAGTTTCTAAAAAGAGCTTGTCTAAAGGAACAGTTTTCAAAGTATCCTGCAAAGATAGATGATACAAAACAGCTTTCCCAAAACTCAGATAAAAATTATTCTTCAGAAGATCATCTGCAACAGGTTGTTTTTTATTAAAACCATGAATAATCATCGGCTGTTCAGATTTTTTTCTGAACGAAATAACTTCGTAAAACTTCCGTACACAATGAATAATCAGAGGTTTTTTCAACTCATTGGCCAACTGAATCTGTTTAAAAAAAATCTCCTCCTGAATTTTTATGTCCACGGAAACTAATCCGTCCAAACCACACTCGCCGATTGCAAAACAATTTTCTGTAATGATAGATTTTAACCAATTCAATTGATTTTCAATATTTTCAGGTTGAATGTCTTGCGGATGAATTCCTGCAGAATAATAAAAATCCGGTGGAGTTTTTTCAATGTCTAGATTGTAAATTCCGTAATTAATATTTTTCTTGTGATGATGAAAATCAAAAAAATCCATATTCAAAAATACAATAAATAAAAGTTGAGCAAAAATTATTAAACGTTCGTTTATTAATATGTTAAAAATTTCTTAACTTTACTAAAAACGACACATGGGAAAAAAATTCACAGACAAGCAAATTCATATTTTAAATATTGCTGAAGAGTTGATTGCGAGAAAAGGCTACGAAGGAACTTCGGTAAGAGATATTTCTTCCAAAGCCAAAATCAATGTAGCAATGATTTCATATTATTTTGGTTCAAAAGAAAAGATGATGTCTTATCTTTATCAATACCGTGTTTTGAAAACGCGAGAAAATTTTTCTGAATTTGCCGACACCATCAAAGACGGAAAACCGGAAATGCAGATGAAAGAAATGATTAAATATATTGTTGCTCAGCTTTTTAAATACAATTATTTCCACGGTTTTGTGACTCAGGAATTGCGTCATACTGAAAACCTGAAAGACGAACTTCTCGATTTTTATCAGTTATTTGTCAAAAAATTGGATGATGTTATCAAAAAAGGCGTGACTTCAGGAGTTTTTACTTTTACTCCAAAACCTGAAGATATCTTGACGACTATTATTGGGTCTACCCTGTTTGTGATTCGAAATAAAAACTTCTACGAACTCTATGTTCCTCATAAAGATGATGAAACCTACACCAAAGAAGCCGAAAAAAAGGTAAGGATGAATCTTTTGATGAATGTTTTTGCAGTTTTGGGATACGCAGCTGACTAATTTTGCGTTAAATAATCATAAAAAAAAATCTTTTAGCAAAAAAGTTATATTTTTGCAAATTAATAGGTCGGTAAAACCGAAAACTGTTGAATTTTATATGAAGAAATATATTTTAGGTGTTTTTGCCATAGCTGTCATTTCGGCGTGCACAAGTCAGCAAGATAAAGCGATGAAAAGTGCGGATAAAACTTTTATCCTAAAAGCTGCTAATGAAAATTTCGCTAAAAAGAAGTGGAAAAATGCTTTAGCACTTTACGACAGACTTCCTAATCTTGTTGCAGGTACAGATGATGCTCCGAATGTGGTTTTCAATTCTGCGTATGCAAATTATTACGATAAAAACTACAAATTGGCAGGTCACCAGTTTAAAAACTTTGCAGTAAGTTTCCCTCAGGATAACAGAAAAGAAGAAGCATCTTATATGTCTGCTTTATGTTACTATAACGGGTCTATGGATTATAACTTAGATCAGACAAGTACAGAATTGGCAATCAATGAGCTTCAGGATTTCCTGACCAATTATCCAAACTCAGAAAGATCAAAAAACATCAATACTTTAATTGATGAGCTATCTTACAAATTAGAGTTTAAAGCCTATGAAAATGCTAAGCAGTATTTTAAAATGGCAGATTACAAATCTACAACAGCCGCTTTTGAAAATGTTTTAGAAGATTTTCCAAGTACAAAACTTCGCCCGAAAATTTATGATTATATGATGAAATCTCGTTATTTCTTAGCGATGGGATCAACTTATGATTTGAAAGATGAGCGTATAGAAAGTGCTTTGGCATTCACAAAACAAGTAGAAAAAGAGCTTCCGGATACAGAATATTCTAAAACGGCAATAGATTTTAGACAAAAACTGGAAAAAGAGAAAAAAGACTTTGTGGTTGTAAAGAAACTGAATGACGAGAGAATTGCAGTATTCACAGCAAAGCAAAAAAAGATAGCTGATAAATTGGCTCAGGACACAAAAACTGAACAACAAATCAAGGATCAGGTATCCAATGAGAAAAAAGCAATGCAGATTCAGAGAGACAGCGCAGCGTTACAAACACCTCCGCCGGCAGCTACTTTCAGAATCCAAAGATAATTCGTAAATTTGCCATCTTATAATTAAATAATTTTCTGAAAATGAGCGTAAAAGATACAAAAGCAGAAGTAAATACTATTACTTACGATAAAGATAAGATTGAAGAAAAGGTAGGTTCAATCTATGAAGCTATTGTTATCATGGGGAAGAGAGCTGAGCAGATCAATGCAGAAATCCGTACTGAATTACACAATAAATTAGACGAGTTTGCGGTTCACAATTCTACATTGGAAGAAGTTTTCGAAAACAGAGAGCAGATTGAGATCTCTAAACATTACGAGAAACTTCCAAAACCAACTTCTATCGCTATCCAGGAATGGCTAGACGGTGAAGTGTACTTTAGAAAGACTGAAGAGAGAAACTAATCACTTTGGTGATTTTTTATAAATGAAGGTCATAAAGAAATTATTTTCTTTATGACCTTTGCTGTTGCTACAAGTTTCCATTCTTAGAAAAAAGAAGTATTTTAGTGCTTTAAAAATAATCTACATGAATATTTCCGGGAAAAAGATTCTCATTGCCGTTTCTGGTGGAATTGCTGCCTACAAAATTCATTTTCTTATCAGAGATTTTGTGAAAAAAGGAGCAGAAGTTCAAATCATAATGTCTCCTGATGCAGAGCATTTTGTAACGAAGCTGAGCCTTTCTACTTTATCTAAAAATCCTGTTTATACAGATTTTTACGGCGACAATGGAACGTGGAATAGTCATGTAGAGCTAGCACTTTGGGTAGACGTAATTATCATGGCTCCTTGCACGGCAAATACTTTAGCCAAAATGGTTCATGGGATTTGTGATAACTTAATGATTGCAACGTATATGTCTGCAAAATGTCCTGTCTTTATTGCTCCTGCGATGGATTTGGATATGTACCAACATCCTTCAACCAGACAAAATTTAAAACTCGCTGAAGATTATGGTCATATTGTAATTCCTGCTGAAAGTGGAGAACTAGCAAGCGGATTAATCGGGCAGGGAAGAATGGCAGAACCGCAAACCATTTCAAAGGCGGTAGAAGATTTTTTTAATTTAAATGAAAAGAAATCATTGCAGGGCAAAACGGTTTTAATTACGGCGGGACCAACTTACGAAGCAATCGATCCTGTAAGATTCATAGGAAATCATTCTTCAGGAAAAATGGGTTTTTCAATTGCTGAAGAAGCTGCAAAACGCGGTGCAAAAGTAATATTGATTTCCGGACCGAGTTCTCTCAATTCAAAACATGAAAATATTCAGCTTCACAGAGTGACTTCTGGAAAACAGATGCTCGACAAGGTATTTGAATTTTATGATGGAATTGATATTGGAATTGCCAGCGCTGCCGTTGCCGATTACGCTCCAAAGGATGTTGCTTCAGAAAAAATTAAAAAAAATGAAGATACTTTCACAATTGAACTTGTGAAAAATCCTGACATTCTGAAAACAATGGGCGAGAAAAAGTCTCATCAGTTTTTAGTAGGATTTGCCCTTGAAACTCAGAACGAAGAAGAAAATGCAAAAGGAAAATTGGCGAAGAAAAATCTGGATATGATCGTTCTTAATTCGCTTCGTGATGAAGGTGCAGGCTTTAAAAATGACACTAACAAAATAAAGATATTCACCAAAACAGAGAAAATAGAATTTGATCTCAAATCAAAAGAAAATGTAGCAAAAGACATTCTTGATACCATTGAAGCTCAGATTCTAAAATAATTTTTATAAATTTCCGTTCTCAACATTTAGATTATAATGAAAAAATATATAACACTTTTATTTTTACTTCTGTTTTTCAATTTTAGTTTCTCACAGGAACTTTTGGCTACAGTTCAGGTAAATTCACAACAGATTCAGGGTAGTAATCAGCAGGCTTTTAAGGCTTTGGAAAAAAGCCTTAGAGATTTTGTCAACAATACAAGCTGGACAGGTAAAAAACTTCAGAATTTCGAAAAAATAAAGTCAAATTTTGCAATTGTCCTCAGCGAAAGAGATGGCAACAAATACAAAGGGAGTATTGTTATTCAGGCAGTACGTCCGGTTTTCAGTTCATCCTATGAATCTCCGCTGATCAACCTGCAGGATACAAAATTTGCTTTTGACTATGTGGAAAACGAAAACTTAATTTTTAATGAGAGACAGTTCTCGGGAAAAAACTTGATTGATGTGATCAGTTTCTATGTGTATCTGATTTTAGGTTACGATGCCGACAGCTTTCAGGCTTCAGGCGGAACACAATGGTTCAATAAAGCACAGCAGATTGCCCAAAATTCTCAAAACCGTGGATATGACGGTTGGGGACAAATCAATGATCCCAGAAGCCGCTCTATTTTGATCGGAGAGATTTTAAATCCGAATATGAGTCAGCTTCGTCAGTCGATGTATACGTATCACAGAGCGGGTTTAGACGGGATGTTTAATCAGGACCAGACACAGTCTAAAAAGATTATTTTTGATGCATTAATGCAGTTGAAAACGTACGAAAACTCTTTTCAGCAGAATTATTTCTTCAATATATTTATCAATACCAAAAATGATGAAATTTTCAATATTTTCAACTCTGGAAACAACGGTGGAATTGTATTGAATGACTTAAAACAGGTGATGATCATCTTTGCACCAAAATTTGCCGACACCAAGTGGAATAAGTGGAGGTAAAGCATCTCATTCTTGAATTCTGAATTCTAAAATTTTATATTTGCAGTATAAAGAAATCTGCCACTCATCATGCTTTCGAGAATATACATTAAAAATTTTGCCCTTATTGATGCACTAGATGTGTCTTTAAAAAATGGTTTACAGGTCATTACCGGTGAAACCGGAGCCGGAAAATCAATTATTTTGGGTGCGCTTCGATTAATCTTAGGGGAAAGAGCTGATGTGAAATCCATCTCAAAAGCTGAAGAGAAGAGTATTGTAGAAACTGAATTTGATCTGAATAATCAGTTTAAAAAATTCTTTATAGAAAACGATCTTGATTACGAGCATCAAACGATTATCAGGAGAGAGATTTTGCCTTCAGGAAAGTCGAGAGCGTTTATCAATGACGTTCCGGTGACTCTAGATGTGCTTAAAGAACTAACTTCACAGTTGATCGATATTCACTCACAGTTTGAAACGTCTAATCTTTTTACGGCAGATTATCAGTTTAAAATTATCGATGGACTTTCGGAGAATAAAAAGATCATTGAAGAGTATCAGCAGGATTTTTTAGAATTTCAAAGTCTAAAAACACAGCTTAAAAAATTCCAGACACAGCTTTCAGAAAATACAAAAGAAAGCGATTACAAACAATTTCTTCTGAATGAATTGGAAGATTTAAAACTCGATGATGTGGATTATGATGGGTTGCAAAATCAGCTTTCTGTACAGGAAAACGCAGGAATGATTTCTGAAAATATTGCTCAGATTCTCTCAAGATTTCATCAGGAAGAAATTGGGATTCTTTCTTTCTTTAATGAAGCTAAAAATAAACTCTCGAAAATTGCGGATGTTTCTCACTCGTTTTCTGAATTGGATGACAGGCTGGAAGGTTCTTTTGTTGAACTAAAAGATATTCTCCAAGAATTGGAAGACGAAGCAGAAAAAATTGAAATCAATCCTGAAAATTTAGCCATACTTTCTGAACTGAATAATAAAATCAACGCTTTATTTCTGAAGCATAATGTTTCTGGTGTTGATGAATTGAAAGAAATCAGAGATCAGTTATCCGGCGAACAAAAAGGAACAGCAGAAATCGAAGCTTACATAGCAGAAATTGAAATCAATATTGCTAAAAAAGAAAAATCACTTCAGTCTTCAGCCGAAAAACTATCAAAAAACAGAAAGAAAAGCGTTCCTGTTTTCATTAAAAAAGCAGAAGATTTATTGAAGAAATTAGGTCTTGAAAAAGCAAAAGTAGACATCGAATTAACCGATGTTCCTGAGTTTAATCAATTTGGAAAAGAAAATATTCAGCTTTTATTTCAGGCGAATTCTGGTTTTCCACTAAAACCTATTCAGACTGCTATTTCCGGCGGTGAAAGATCGAGAGTTATGTTGGCGGTAAAGAAAATTATTGCCGAAAGTGATATGCTTCCAACGCTTATTTTAGATGAAATCGACACAGGAGTTTCAGGAAAAGTTGCCGAAGAAATCGGAAATCTGATGCGTGAAATGTCTCAGGATATGCAGTTAATTGTGATTTCTCACTTAGCGCAAGTTGCTGCAAAAGGAAATGATAATTACAAAGTGGTCAAAGAAGATATCAACGGCAAAACGCAGTCGACAATTATTACTTTAAGCGAAGAAGAAAAATTAAATGAGATTGCACAATTGCTTTCCGGAAGTAAGATTACGGAAGCGGCAATGGCACAGGCGAGGGAATTGATTGGGTAGATATCTGCCTGTCTGGATGTTCAAAAAATCATCATAACAAATCTTTTCGAGTACTTAAACAAAACCTCTCAACCTTTTACACAAATCGTCGAGAGGTTTTCAAAAAAACAGGCGTGCATTTTTAAATTGCACGCCTGCTTTTTATTTTTCTTACTTAGCTTTTCAAATCTCAATAGATGTATCTAATAATTGAAAGATTTTCTTTCTTAAAATCTCATTAAAACTCAGTTTTTGCAGAAATTCTGTAACAAAAGCTACATTATATTTACTAATGTAAAAAAGTAAACTATGTTTGTTAAGTTCCTGAGGTTAGAAATCAAAAGTTTTTTTCGTGGCACTTCGGTCGGAATCAATCTGGCAATGAAGATCTTCCGTTTTCTCGGAATTCTTTCTATTATAGCCTATTGTATCGGAGCGGGTTTTCTTGCTTTTTTCTATGTAAGCAAAGAGATGGAACAAGATCCTGTAAAGGTCGTTTCAAAATTCATGATTATTTTGTGGGTAGCAGATTTGATTTTCAAATATATGCTCCAACAAATGTCTACGCAGAACATCAAGCCATTTCTTACGCTTAATATTTCTAAGAAAACTTTGGTCAATTATATGTTGATTAAGACTTTTCTCTCGCCGTTTAGCTGGATGAATTCTTTCTTTTTTGTCACATTTTCAGTGATCTGTATGTTCAATGGTTTTAGTATTGTAGGGAGTTTAAGCTGGCTGATTGCACTTTCGCTTTTATTTTATCTTAATAATTTTATCAATATTCTGTTTAATAATAAAGAAAATATTGCTATTGCTGTAGGGATTTTGTTTGCTGCCATCGGTGGTTTGGCGTATTATGAGGTTGTCCCGCTTTTAGATTATTCTGAAAAGCTTTTTTATTCATTTTATGATCAGCCCTATTTTACCTTATTAGCGATTGCTTTATTTGCGGGATTATGGTACATCTGCTTTAAACACGTAAAAAAAGAATTCTATCTCGATCAGGGATTAGAAGACAAAAAAACGTTCGGTAAAACTGAGAACATCGCTTTCCTCAATAAATATGGCGCGATCGGAAGTTTTATCAACAATGATATCAAAATGTTGAGACGAAATAAAGTGACAAAAGGCGTACTGATTGGGAGTTTTATGTTCATTTTCTATGGTCTTCTCATGTTTTCTTCACCTATTTACAAAACACCTTATATGATGATGTTTATGGGATTGTTTGTGACGGGTGGTTTTCAGTTTTTGTTTGGTCAGCGAGTGCCTTCGTTTGATAGTTCATATTATCCATTGATGATGACGCTGAACGTTCCATACAAAGAATATCTTAAAGCAAAATGGTGGTTGATGAATATTGTCACGGCTGCTTCAATTGTCATCGCCCTGTTTTATGCAATTATAAGCTGGGAAGTTTACTTCAGTTTCTTCGCTGCCGGATTGTATAATATCGGAGTCAATTCTCAATTTACTTTATGGTCAGGAGCCTACACAAAGACACAGATCGATCTCAATTCTAAAGAAAAAGTAATGGGACAGAAGAATAGCTTCAACATGAAAAGCCTATTGCTGCTCATTCCCAAAATGCTTTTGCCAATGGCTGTTTTTGGTATATCTAAATATTTCTTCGGAATGACTACGGCTGTCGTAAGCATCGCCATTCTAGGGATGATAGGATTTTTATTCAGAGAAAAAATATTCGACATTATTGTAAAACAGTACAAAAGCGAAAAATACAGTACACTAGAAGCATTCAAATCTAAAAATTAATACAATGATTATTATAAATAATTTATCTAAAACGTACGGAAAAGCAACCGTTCTCAATATTGAAAATCTTGAAATTCCTAAAGGTGAAACATTCGGTCTGGTAGGAAACAACGGAGCCGGGAAAACGACACTTTTCAGTTTAATGCTTGATTTGATTCAGCCTACAACAGGTTTTGTAAGCATCGACGGAATTAAAGTCAATGAATCGGAAGCCTGGAAATCTAAAGTTGCTGCATTTGTAGACGATACTTTTCTGATTGGATATTTAACTCCGGAAGAATATTTTTACTTCATAGGAGAACTAAGAGGTCAGAATAAAGCGTCTGTTGACGAATTTTTGAAGCAATTTCATGATCTTTTTAATGGCGAAATCGTTAATTCCGGAAAATACGTAAGGGATTTATCCAAAGGAAATCAGAAAAAAGTTGGAATCGTAGGAGCAATCATCGGAAATCCTGAAATTGTAATTCTCGATGAACCATTTGCCAATCTGGATCCTTCTACACAGATCAAGCTTAAAAATTTAATAAAAGAATTGGCGAAACAAAGTGGTGTTACATTCTTGATTTCAAGTCACGATTTGGCACATACCACTGAAGTCTGCAACAGAATTGTTGTGGTAAATAAGGGAGTTCAGGTGAAAGATATTCAGACCAATCCTGAAACATTGAGAGATCTGGAGCAGTATTTTGCCGATCAGGTGAATATTCCGGTTTAAATGAAATCAAAAAAATCCATTTTCTTTATCAGAAAGTGGATTTTTTTCAATTATATTTTAAATTTTTGATGTTCATTTTCAGTTAGTTATCAATTTGTTTATAGAAAAGTAAAATTTTTTGTCACCTTTTCGAGTTTTTCGTGTCTTTATAGTAGAAACAGAATAACAACCATGAAGCTTTTGTTTAATAATAAAAAAGAAGATTTGCTGAGCCGCCTTAAAAGGCAGGATCCGGCAGCACAGAAAATCTTTTACGATCAGAGTGTAAAGAAATTTCTGAGTGTGGCAAAAAGTTACATCAGTGATATCTATCAGGCAGAAGATTGCGTGATCAAAGCATTTTGTAAAATTTTTAAACACATTGAAAGCTTTCGTGGTGAAGGAAACTTTGAAGGTTGGGCGAGAAAAATTGTGGTGAATGAATGTCTCAATTTTATTAAAAGCCACAAAACGGTTTTTTATCTCGACGATGTTCATGCATCTGCACTTGAAGAAATTTATGACGAGCCAATCGTTTTTGATTTTAATGCGCAGGAGCTTTTAGATCAGCTTCCGGATGCTTACAGGATGGTTTTTAACCTTTATGTGATTGAAGAATATTCGCATCAGGAAATCGCAGATACTTTGAATATTTCTACTGCGGTAAGCAAAACTCAACTCTTCAGAGCTAAAGAAAAATTGAGAAAGATCTACTTTCAACAACAAAAAAAACTGAAAAATGAAAACGTCTAAAAATAATTTGGAATATCAGATCAAAAAACAAATCGATGAAAGAGAAATTGCTCCTTCAAGAGATTTGTGGTCTGAAATTGAAACGCAGACACAAGTAGCTGGTGACACTCAAACAAAGAAAATCAATTGGTTTCTGGTAGCAGCTTGTTTGATTTTAATGATCAGTTTGGGCGCTGTTTTGATTTTTAATGAAAACAAATCATCAGACATTCAGGTTGCACAGAAAGAAACGATTATAAAAGATCCGATTATAAAATCTGAAATTGAAAATTCTCCCGAAATTATCCAGCAAAATCAGGAAAAGCAAAATAAAGTTGAGAATTTAGCTTCTGCAAAATCTGAAGTGACGAGTCCTGAAATTAATGAAGAAAAGCAGATGCTTCCTATCATTAAAGAAAATTCTAAAGAGATTGCGGTACAGATTTCTCAAATTCCGGCAGAGAAAATTATAGCGAAAGCAGATTCGGCAAAAGTTCAGGTCAAAAAGAAAAGATATGTTGATCCTTCAACTTTACTTTTCTCGGTAGAACATAAGAGCGTCATCGAAAAATCGAAAGATGGAAGCAACGTCGCAAAGGTAGATCTCAATTCAAATTAAATCAATTTAAACTTAAAAAATAATAATACTATGATTAAGAAATTTATCATCACAGGAATGTTGTGCCTTGTTGCCACCTCAATGAATGCACAAAAATCGCTTAAAATAGACCTTTCTTCTAAAAGCGAAACAAAGGTAAGCCCCATTGTAAAAGAGAAAATTGAAGAATATTCTATGAAGATCAATGAGATTATTCAGGAGGAGAAAAACCTGATGGAAGCAGAATTACTTGCTCTTCAAACTAAAAATCTAGATAAAGCAGAATTCGACAAGCAAAAATCTCAGATTGCAGATAATTATTCTGAGAAAATTGATCAGAGAATTGAAGCTTTAGGTTTTGATCTTGATAATGTAATCCAAAAGCAGGTGAGATTTTCATTGCTGAATTCTGATGTGACATCTAATGAAGAATTGAAAGCAAAATTGCTGAAGAAGTTCCGTCCTGCAAAAGATTTTACCGGATATTTTACCTACGGGATTATGAATCTTACCAATGATCTTCCGGATAATGACTTAGATAGAAATATGGGATATGCGAGCAATCTTGAATTTGGTTTGAAATTTAATTATCAGTTCAGCAGAACAAGCCCATGGGGATTAACTTCAGGAATCGGATTTTCATGGAGAACGCTTCGTCCGGATAATAATATGATTTTTGCTAAAGATGCCAATGCAGGAGTTTATTTAGCAAACTATGGCGGAGATGTTGATAAAACGAAATTGAGAACAGGGTACATTATGGTTCCCCTAGGTATTCAGTATAATTTTTCAAAGTTGAAAAATGCAGGAATGGATGTTCAGTACAGACCTTATTCAGATGGTTTCAGAGTGGCAGCGAATATATATGGAGGTGTAAAAATGTCAACCAACAACATTGTAAGAGGCAACGGTCCGGATTTCAGAGACAGAGGGAATTATCAGGTCAATCCTTTTGTTTATGGAGCACAGTTTACGGTATCTTACGACAACATTAGTCTGTTCGTGAAAAAAGATTTCAGCAACTTTTTCAAAGGAAATCACTTTGAAAATGATAAAGCGATCATTTTTGGTATAGGATTTGGATTATAATTTTCACACATTCATATTAACAAACAAAACACTCCGCAGATTTTTCTACGGAGTGTTTTGTTTTTGTGAAGTGGTATATTATTTTAAACTTCCCACCATATCTTCAGGTTTCACCCATTCATCAAACTGTTCAGATGTTACAAAGCCAAGATTAATGGCTTCTTCTTTTAAAGTTGTTCCGTTTTTATGAGCGGTCTTTGCAATTTTTGCGGCATTTTCATAACCGATATGCGTATTCAAAGCGGTTACCAACATCAAAGATTTGTCTACCAATTCTTTGATTCTCTCGTGGTTGGGTTCTATTCCAACTGCACAATGATCGTTAAATGAAATACATGCGTCAGCAATCAATTGGGCAGATTGTAAGAAATTGTAAGCCATCACTGGTTTGAAAACATTCAGCTCATAATTCCCCTGAGTTCCCGCAAAAGAAATCGTGGTATCGTTTCCTAAAACCTGAGCACAAACCATCGTTAACGCCTCATTTTGAGTAGGATTTACTTTTCCTGGCATGATTGATGAACCTGGCTCGTTTTCCGGGATATGGATTTCGCCAATTCCTGAACGTGGTCCTGAAGCAAGCAATCTTACATCCTGAGCGATTTTATATAATGAAACCGCCAATTGTTTCAGCGCTCCGTGAGATTCTACAATCGCATCGTGAGCTGCCAACGCTTCAAATTTATTTTCTGCCGTTATAAAAGGAAGATTGGTGAATTTTGCAATATATTCCGCTACTTTTACATCATAACCTTTTGGTGTATTCAATCCTGTTCCCACTGCAGTTCCTCCTAAAGCCAATTCAGAAAGATGTGGTAAAGTATTTTTTAAAGCTTTAATACCGTAATTCAATTGAGCAACGTATCCTGAAAATTCCTGACCTAAAGTCAATGGCGTCGCATCCATCAAATGTGTTCTCCCGATTTTGACGATATTTTTAAATTCTTCTGTTTTTTGTGCTAAAGTATCTCTCAGTTTTTCCACAGCAGGGATTGTAGTTTCAACCACTTTTTTATAAGCTGCGATGTGCATTGCGGTTGGGTAAGTGTCATTTGAAGACTGGGATTTGTTGACATCATCATTCGGGTGAACTTCAGTTTTATCCCCAAGATTTCCTCCTGCATTTACATGCGAACGATTGGCGATTACCTCATTCACATTCATATTTGACTGTGTTCCTGAACCGGTTTGCCAGATCACCAACGGAAATTGATCGTTCAGTTTTCCTTCAAGAATCTCGTCGCAAACTTTGCCAATCATATCTCTTTTTTCTGCGGGAAGAACTCCCAGATCTGTGTTGGTAAAAGCTGCTGCTTTCTTTAAATAAGCAAAAGCTTCGATGATTTCTGTAGGCATAGATCCTTCAGGACCGATCTTGAAATTGTTTCTAGAACGTTCTGTTTGTGCGCCCCAAAACTTATCAACAGGAACCTGCACTTCACCCATGGTGTCTTTTTCTATTCTGTAATTCATTGTGATTGAAGATTATTTAGATTTAAATTAGATCACAAAAATTATCCAATCAGTTTGCTATTCCGTAGGAATCTAAATGAAGTATGTTAGACCATTTGCTGAGATTCCTACGGAATGACAAACGAGACGATTATTTTTTGTGACTTTTGTAGTTTAAAAGTTTCTCTAAAGTTAAACATTGCGTAAAAACCTCGCAATTTATAATCATTATAAATACAATGCAAAATTGTTGATTTTGATCATGTTTTTTTTCGTAAGCTGTATTTTTGCACCGAAAATAGAAAGTAAATGGATTTTAAATATCAGGATCCGTATCCAATTTTGAAAGATGATACGGTTTATAAAAAATTGACTTCAGATTATGTTAAAGTTGAACAACATGGTGAAAGAGAAATTTTAACCATCGACCCGAAAGGCTTGGAGTTATTGGCTGAAGAAGCCATGGCAGACGTTTCTTTCATGCTTCGTTCTTCGCATTTAGAAAGTTTAAGAAGAATAATTGATGATCCTGAAGCGACTGATAACGATAGATTCGTTGCTTACAATTTGCTTCAAAATGCTGCTGTAGCGGTTGAGGGAGCTTTGCCTTCTTGCCAGGATACCGGCACAGCAATCGTAATGGGTAAGAAAGGCGAAAATGTTTATACCGGAGTTGAAGATGGTGAATATTTAAGCAAAGGAATCTACAATACTTATCAAAAGAGAAATTTAAGATATTCTCAGGTAGTTCCGCTGACGATGTTTGATGAAAAGAATTCAGGTTCAAATCTTCCGGCACAAATTGATATTTATGCTAAAAAAGGTGATTATTACGAGTTTTTATTCTTAACGAAAGGCGGAGGTTCTGCCAACAAAACTTTCCTGTATCAAAAAACAAAATCTTTATTAAACGAAAAGTCGCTTGAAGCATTTGTAAAAGAGAGAATTTCAGACTTGGGAACAGCGGCTTGTCCGCCTTATCACTTGGCCTTGGTTATCGGTGGAACTTCGGCAGAAGCGAATTTGGCTGCGGTAAAAAAAGCATCTGCAAAATATTATGACAATCTTCCGACAGAAGGAAACGAAGCAGGACAGGCTTTCAGAGATTTGGAATGGGAAGCAAAAGTTCAGAAAATCTGTCAGGAAAGTGCGATTGGTGCTCAGTTTGGTGGAAAATATTTAACTCATGATGTTCGCGTAATCAGGTTGCCTCGTCATGCGGCTTCCTGTCCTGTCGGAATGGGAGTTTCTTGTTCAGCTGACAGAAATATTAAAGGAAAAATTACCAAAGAAGGAATTTTCTTAGAACAATTAGAACAGGATCCGAAAAGATTTTTACCAGCAACACCTCCACATTTAGAAGCGGCGGTTGATATTGATTTGAATAAACCAATGCCTGAGATTTTGGCTGAATTGTCGAAGTATCCAATCAAAACAAGATTAAAATTGAACGGAACTCTGATCGTTGCAAGAGATATTGCTCACGCAAAAATTAAAGAATTATTGGATGCAGGGAAACCAATGCCTGAATATTTTAAAAATCACCCGATTTATTACGCAGGACCTGCAAAAACTCCGGAAGGAATGGCGTCAGGAAGTTTCGGACCTACAACGGCAGGAAGAATGGATGTATATGTTGAAGAATTCCAAAGTCACGGTGGAAGTATGGTGATGCTTGCAAAAGGAAACAGAACTGCAGACGTTACGAACGCTTGTTATAAATACGGAGGTTTTTACATCGGTTCAATTGGTGGACCTGCTGCAATTTTAGCAAAAGAGAATATTTTGTCTGTTGAAGTTGTTGATTTCCCTGAATTAGGAATGGAAGCAGTAAGAAAGATTGAGGTGAAAGATTTCCCTGCATTCATCATTACCGATGATAAAGGAAATGATTTCTTTGCCAATCTTGCGCATTAAAATTTTAGGTTTGAGAGTTATATGCAACAATTTTAGAGTTACAATTGTAGTCTAATGTCTAACATCTAACTTCTAATATCTGGATTAATAGTTTAAAATAAAAACAAATTGCAAAATTTAGGTTCTATATCTTTTGATGAAAAAGAAAAAAGTCCTATTTTTGCCTAAAATCTATAAGAAAGATGATGTTATCAGCATTTTGGCCGTTTTATCAGTTCCTTTGGACAATCTATTTTGTTACAATGTTCCTAGTAGGATTCTGGTGTATTTTTATGTTTTTCGGTTTCGTTATCCCTTTGTGGCTAACAGAAGGTTTGAAAGAATATTTCGGTAAGGTAAAACCTTTCGATCCTGAAGACATCAGAAGAAAATTGATTACAGAGCAAGAAGGTGTTGAAGTAATCTTCAACCAACCAAAAGGTCACGGACCTTTCATACACGACAGCCACGGGCACAACCACGGACATCATTAGTGAATGTCATCGCTTTTTCACCTTAATTCTGGAAAAGTGATATCATAGCAAAACAACATATATAAAACCACTGATTGATCGGTGGTTTTTCGTTTATATAGAGTCTGTTCGCAATTTTTCCGGAGAAATACCAAACTTCTTTTTAAAGGCACGAGTGAAGTTTTGTACATATTCGTAACCGCAATCTATCGCAATCTCTTTAATCATCAACTCATTATTGACGATCAATTTCTTGGCTTTCAGCATTCTTAGTTCAGATATGTAATCCACAATCGTCATGTGATAATGAATTTTAAACTCTTTTCTGATTTTGCTTTCATTGATTCCTAAAATTTTACTGATCTCTTCGATTTTTATATTTCTATGAAAGTTGTCATCAACAAATTTCTTTATAAGTAAAGGCGTTTCAGGCAAATCTTGCGCCGTATCTTTTTCATTAAACTGTTCGAAAATTAGAATTAACAGCTTAATAATTTTAGCCTCCACAAAAAGTTTCTGCATCACACCTTTTCGATAATAACTGAGAATTTCCTTTAGAATGATGTGCATTTCTACAGTCATGTTGGGTGGAGTTTCTTTGTGTAGAAAAATAAAATTATTATGAATCATCTGCTCCAAAATTTCAGCATTTTCCTTATGAGATTCGGGATCAATGAGATTGGAAATGTATTGATATTTAATTTGAATCTGGAGATATTTCATTGTTTCATTATTTGTCCAAAGCTCAGCTTGGCTTTCTTCTGGGGTATAATGTAAAATATACTGGTTTTTCTTAAATATAAATTGCGTTTTGCAATCGTCTGCATTCAGATGAATATCTGGACTCAAAAAAAACAATAGGTTGAAGCTTGATTTTCCTTCAACATACTTGGCTTTTACAAAACTATTCATGTCCGAATCATCATGGAATATTATTTTGATGTTATCAGACATAAATATTAATCCTTTTTGAGTTTGCTTCTGCATGCCATTTTTCTTTTAAATAATAGATTCATTGGTTTAAGACAAGATAACAAGTAATTTGAAAATGATAAGTCTGCCCCAAGTGTGAAATGTAATTTTGCGCAAAATTAAATTAAATTTAGAATAAATAAAAATAAGATTGATCATGTTTAAAAATTTATATTGTAAAATATCAAAAGTGGGTTTAGGATTGCTTTTTATTACAGGAGGTCTGGCGTATGCACAACAGTGGGAAGATGTAGGTTCTGCCACAATTTCTGCAGGTGCGAGCAGTTATAATAATCTGGCAATTGATGCACAGGGAAATTATTATGTTTCCTATTATGATGTTTCTGTTACTAAAGGATCGGTACAGAAATTTAATGGAACTTCGTGGTCTTATCTTGGAGGCACAGCAGGTATCACAACAGGATCGGCAACATTTAACTCTTTATCATTAGATAACTTAGGAAATGTATTTTATACCAATCAGGACGGATATCCCAATTCAGGCATGGAAGTGAGAAAATTTGATGGAAGTGCATGGGCTTCTTATGCAAAACCTTTTACCGCTACCATTAATCATCAGGCTTCTGCTGTATCTCAAAACAATACTCTTTTTGTGTACTCCAATGCAGAATCAGGATCTGTAAAACGTTACGTTAATAATGCTTGGGAACAGGTTGGTGCCAACGGTTTCGGGACACCATCGTTCTCAGAAATGCTCGTAGGAACTAATGGCAAAGTATATGTCTGCGGAATTTCTTCAGGTGTTAAAGTGTTTGAAAACTCTGCAACAGCAAATGCATCAGATCTATGGTCGTTGGTTGGAGGAGCAAGTGTAGGAAGTACGTTTACGGAAGGGGTCAATTCAACTGCAGATTTTACATTGGGAACAGATAACACGATTTATGTTATTTATTCTTCAGCACCATCCAATAACAGACGTCTGAATGTGAAAAAGTTTGATGGAACAAATTGGGTTAACGTTGGAAATGCCGATTTTGGAATTTCTGATAATCTTTATAATGTATCAATCGCAGTAACTCCAGCCGGAAAACTTTACGCTGTTGCAAGCGGATGGGCTGTGAACAATGGAAAAAATACGGTTTATACTCTTGATACAGCAACAAATACATGGGTAACTTTCGGCGGTGATTTTGTATCTGATGGTACTGCTGTATATAATGATTTGCAATATGATGCAGTCAATAATTCATTAGTTCTTACTTATTCACAAAATGGTGTGAAAGTTAAGAGAATTGCATTGCCGTCAACTTCAATAACATGTAATAATGCAGATCCCGGAAACAATCCCGGAGACACAGGATGTGTAACTTTTAATTACAGAGGGCAATCAGTTGTTTACACTACAGTACGTGGAGCGGACGGTAAAATCTGGTTACAACAGAATTTAGGAAGCGCTCAGGTGGCAACATCACAGGCAGATGAAAATTCTTACGGAGATCTTTTCCAATGGGGGAGATGGGACGATGGTCATCAGTTGAGAAACTCTGCTACGGCTACAATTCCGTCAACCAATTCTCCGGATGGACTGAACGGATCAGGATCTTTTATTATAGGCTCATCCGCTTCTGAAAGATGGTGGAGTACCAATGCATTAAGTGATCAATGGACTGCAGCAAATGCTTCAGCGGTATCATCTTCGAACGGTGCTGACCCTTGTAAAGCAATTGGCCAGGGATGGAAAATGCCATCTCAGGCAGAATGGACTATGGCTGTAAATGCAGAAGGGATATCTAATCCTGCAATGGCGTATAGTAGCAAATTAAAATTACCGGCAGGAGGAAACCGTTCTTTTACAAATGGAACGTTCGATTTTGTAGGGCAAAGAGGATATTTCTGGAGTTCTGATACTTCTAATTCCGGAGGGAGGTTTCTTTACGTAGGAACTTCGTCGGCAAATCCGTCGTCTGGAGCTTCCAGAGGTCAGGGAGCTTCAGTAAGATGTATAAAAGATACATCAGGACTTAGTACTTCAGATATAAGAAAAATTACTATAGGTGTTTACCCTAACCCAACCAACGGAATTCTTAATGTAAAAGTTGATTCAGAAATTCAAAACGTAAACGTAACAAATGTCGTTGGCCAACGAATGAATGTACAGTTTAACAATTACCAAATCAATATGAACGGTCTTCCAAGCGGAGTTTATATTGTAGAATTAGCTTTGAAAAACGGACAGAAAATTTCAAAAAAAATTATTAAAAACTAAAAAATCAACATACACCAAATCCAAAACCTTTAAATTTTTTAATTTTATTTTACAGAGAAAGCTTATGTATTTTGCATAGGCTTTTGTTTTTAATTTAAAAATATAGAACATCATAAGACTCAAGTAAATCGGCTTTTTTCTTAGCTCCCAATTCCGTATCTTTGCAAACTAAATTTTTAATATGTCTAAGTCATTAATTCCAAAATTAGAAGCGATAAAACAAAGATATAATGAGGTAGCAGACCTTATTATACAGCCAGACGTAATTTCGGATCAGAAAAAATATTCTTCATTAAACAAAGAATACAGCGATTTAGGAAAAATTGTACATGTTTACAACCAATATAAAAGTGCTTTAGATAATATTGCAGAATCTGAAGAAATCATCGCAGATGGTTCAGACAGAGACTTGGTCGATATGGCTAAAGAAGAAAAAGTAGAAGCTCAGGGGAAACTTCCCGGTTTGGAAGAAGAATTAAAAGTGCTTTTGATTCCTAAAGATCCAACCGACGATAAAAACGTAATTGTAGAACTTCGTGCCGGAACAGGTGGCGATGAAGCAGCAATTTTTGTGGAGGATGTCTACAGAGCTTATGCCATGTTTTTTAAAACTAAAGGCTGGAAGCACGAAATAACAGATTCTAGTGAGGCTGCAAAAGGATATAAAGAACTGATTTTAAAAATAGAAGGTGATGGCGTTTACGGAATCATGAAATTTGAATCCGGCGTTCACCGTGTGCAGCGTGTTCCTGAAACAGAATCTCAAGGTAGAGTACATACTTCTGCAATTACCGTTGCTGTTTTACCGGAAGCTGAAGAAATCGATTTTGAATTAAATCCGGCTGATATCGAAATGCAGACTTCACGTTCAGGTGGAGCGGGTGGACAAAACGTAAACAAGGTTGAAACCAAAGTACAGTTGACGCACAAACCTTCAGGAATGGTGGTTGTTTGTCAGCAGGCTCGTTCTCAGTTGGCCAACAGAGAATTGGCAATGGAAATGCTTCGTACCAAATTATATGATATTGAAGTTCAGAAATCTGTCGGAGATATCGCAGCACAGCGTAAATCGATGGTTTCTACCGGTGATCGTTCAGCGAAAATCAAAACCTATAACTATCCGCAGGGTAGAGTTACAGACCACAGAATCAACAAATCGATGTACAACCTTGATGCTTATATGAATGGTGACATAGGAGAAATGATCGATGCCGTAATAATGGCAGAAAATGCTGAGAAAATGAAAGGTGAAGAGGAAAATTATTAATTTTTTCTTTTTAAAATATTTAAAAAGCTTCTGAAAAATCGGAAGCTTTTTTTATTCCCACAACTTTCCTTAAATTTGAGAAAATCATTCACAATGAATCTTAAACCTATCTTATTAACGGCTGGAGTTTTGTTTTCAGCAACTTTTTATTCTCAGAAAATGAATTATCCTAAAGCAATAAAAGGAAATCAAACAGATACTTATTTTGGAACTGCTGTGGCAGATCCGTACAGAGATTTAGAAAATGACTCTGAACCTACTAAGAAATGGGTAGATGAAGAAGTTGCTTACAGTCAGAATTATTTATCAAAAATTCCTTTCAGAGAGCAAATTAAAAAGCAATTAACAGACATTTGGAATTACGAAAAAATTGGTGCACCGTTCAAGGAAGGAGATTACACGTATTATTACAAAAATAACGGACTTCAGGCGCAATCTGTATTGTACAGAACCGATAACAAAACTAAGACAACAGAAGTATTTTTAGACCCAAATAAATTTTCAGAAAAAGGAACAACTTCGCTCTCAAGTTTGTCTTTCAATAAAAAAGGAAATTTAGCGGCATACGCAATTTCAGAAGGCGGAAGTGATTGGAATAAAATCATCATCATCGATGCCATTACCAAAAAGCAAATCGATGAAACCATCGTTGATGTAAAATTCAGCGGAATTTCCTGGCAAGGCGATGAAGGTTTCTACTATTCAAGTTACGACAAACCAAAAGAAGGAACTGTACTTTCCGGGATGACTGATAAACATAAAGTGTTTTTTCACAAATTAGGCACAAAACAATCTGCAGATCAATTAATTTTCGGTGGAGATAAAACTCCGAGGAGATATTTGGGAGCAGGAGTTTCTGAGGATCAGAGATATTTAATTATTTCTGCAGCGAACGCAACCAACGGAAATGAATTATACATTAAAGATTTAAAGAGAGGCGGTGACTTTGTTCAAATCAACAAAGGTTTCGATATCAATGTAAATTTGGTTGATACAGAAGGCGATAATCTTTTCATTTTTACAGATAAAGATGCTCCGAATATGCGTTTGGTAAAAACAACCATCCAAAATCCGTCTCCTGAAACGTGGAAAGATGTTATTCCTGAAACGGAAAATGTACTAGGAATCTCTTCTGGTGGCGGTTATTTCTTTGCAACCTACATGGTTGATGCGATTGATAAAGTAAAACAGTTTGACAAAACCGGAAAACTGATCAGAGAAATATCTTTGCCTGGAAAAGGCAATGTCGGCGGATTTGGCGGTAAAGAAAAAGAGAAAGAAATGTATTATTCTTTCAGCAATTATATTACGCCGGGAACTACTTATAAATTCAATGCTGACACAGGAAAATCAGAAGTTTATCAAAAGCCAAAAGTGAAATTCAATCCTGAAGATTATGTTTCTGAACAGGTATTTTACACATCAAAAGACGGCACAAAAGTTCCAATGATGATTAACTATAAAAAAGGAACAAAGCTCGACGGTAAAAACCCAACGATGCTGTATTCTTATGGTGGTTTCAACATCAGTTTACAACCATCTTTTTCTGTCGTAAATGCAATCTGGATGGAGAATGGCGGAATTTATGCAGTTCCAAACATTCGTGGTGGTGGTGAATACGGTAAAAAATGGCACGATGCAGGTACTAAAATGCAAAAGAAAAATGTATTCGATGACTTTATCGCAGCAGGAGAATACCTACAAAGCAAAGGCTACACTTCAAAAGAATATATGGCACTTTCTGGTAGATCAAACGGTGGACTTTTGGTTGGTGCAACCATGACCATGCGTCCGGATTTGGCTAAAGTTGCTTTCCCGGGAGTTGGAGTTTTAGATATGTTGAGATACAACAAGTTTACAGCAGGAGCAGGTTGGTCTTATGATTACGGAACTGCCGAAGACAACAAAGAAATGTTTGATTATCTGAAATCATATTCTCCGGTTCATAATGTAAAAGCAGGAGTTTGCTATCCTTCAACGATGATTATCACAAGCGATCATGACGACAGAGTAGTTCCGGCGCATTCATTCAAATTCGGTGCAGAATTGCAGGAAAAACAGAAATGTGCAAACCCAATTTTGGTAAGAATAGAGAAAAACGCTGGTCATGGAGCAGGAAGAGCAACAGATCAGGTAATCAGTGAAAATGCAGATTTAATTTCGTTTGCTTTGTTTGAAATGGGGATTAAAAAGCTTGGAAAATAATTAAAAAAATATAGAATTAGAGGGCGACTTTGCAGCAGTGCAACGTCGCTTTTTTTATATGAAAATTAGGACAGATTTGTTATCGCAAAAATGCTTATTTTTAAAATCTTAAATCAGAACTCATGAGAAGGGAAATTCAAAATAAAAATCCCCAATTTACAATATCAGAAAAGCAAACTGAAATCTACCCATTTGAAAAAGATGGATTAGAACTAAAATCATCATACACAAGAAAAGACGTAAAAGATGATGCTCTTACTAAGACTTCTCCAGGAATTACACCCTTTTTACGAGGTCCATACTCAACGATGTATGTTCAAAAACCTTGGACCGTTCGCCAATACGCAGGATTTTCAACAGCAGAAGAATCCAACGCCTTTTACAGAAGAAACTTGGCGGCAGGGCAAAAAGGACTTTCCGTTGCATTCGATTTAGCGACTCACAGAGGGTATGATTCCGACCATGCAAGAGTTGTGGGTGATGTAGGAAAAGCTGGTGTTGCGATTGATTCTGTTGAGGATATGAAAATTTTGTTTAATGAAATTCCGTTAGATGAAATCTCGGTTTCCATGACGATGAATGGAGCAGTTTTGCCGATTCTTTCCTTTTATATTGTCGCTGCAGAAGAACAGGGCGTTTCTCAGGATAAGCTTTCAGGAACCATTCAGAATGATATTTTGAAAGAATTCATGGTGCGTAATACCTATATCTATCCACCGACACCTTCCATGAAAATTATTGCGGATATTTTTGAATATACTTCGAGAAATATTCCGAAATTTAACTCAATTTCAATTTCAGGGTATCACATGCAGGAAGCAGGAGCAACTCCGGTTTTGGAGATGGCTTATACTTTAGCAGACGGTTTAGAATATGTAAGAACAGGAATTAAAGCAGGAATGAATGTTGATGATTTTGCTCCGAGACTCTCATTTTTCTGGGCAATCGGGATGAATCATTTCATGGAAATTTCAAAAATGCGTGCTGCAAGATATATTTGGGCAACGTTGTTGAAACAATTTAATCCTCAAAATCCAAAATCTTTAGCGTTAAGGACACATTCTCAGACTTCTGGTTGGTCTTTAACCGAGCAGGAACCTTTTAATAATATCACAAGAACTGCCATAGAAGCTTTATCTTCAGCTTTAGGTGGAACTCAATCTTTACATACCAATGCTTTGGATGAAGCGATTGCACTTCCGACAGATTATTCGGCGAAAATTGCTAGAAATACGCAAATTATTCTTCAGCAGGAAAGCGGAATTTGTGACGTCGTAGATCCAATGGGCGGAAGCAATTTAGTAGAAGCTTTAACTCAGCAGATGATTGAAGAAGCCATGAAGTTCATCGATGAGGTTGAAAAAGAAGGCGGAATGACCAAAGCCATTGAAGCCGGCATTCCTAAAATGAGAATTGAAGAGGCTTCCGCAATAAAACAAGCGAAAATTGATAGTGGCGAAGAATTTATCATCGGTGTCAACTCTTTTAAATCAAATTTAAAACAGATGCAATTGGAGATTTTAGATATCGACAACACGGAAGTTCGTAGAAAACAAATCGAAAGACTTGAAACCATCAAATTAAGCAGAAACACCGTGGCGGTGAGCCAAATTTTAGATGACATTCGTATGTGCGCAAAGTCTGGAAGTGGAAATCTTCTTGAATTGTGCATCGAAGCTGCTCGCAGAAGAGTTACTTTGGGTGAAATGAGCGATGCCATGGAAGAAACTTTCGGACGTTATAAAGCCAACATCAGAACCATACAAGGAGTTTACGCTATGAATGCAGGTAAAAACGAATATTTTGGTCAGGCACTTCAGCTTACCCAAAAATTTGAAGAAGAAGAAGGTCGCCGCCCAAGAATTATGGTGGCAAAAATGGGACAGGATGGTCATGACCGTGGTGCAAAAGTAGTAGCAACTGCCTTTGCTGATATGGGATTTGACGTTGATGTTGCACCGTTATTCCAGACTCCGGAAGAAGTGGCAAAGCAAGCAGTAGAAAATGATATTCATATTTTGGGAGTATCTTCTTTGGCTGCTGGTCACAAAACTTTGGTTCCGCAAGTCGTTGAAGAACTGAAAAAACTCGGTGCAGAAGATATTACGATTGTCGTTGGTGGAGTAATTCCGCAACAGGATTATGAATTTTTATATGCGAACGGAGCAGATTTTATTTTCGGTCCTGGTACAAACCTTCCAAAATGTGCAGTAGATATTTTGAATAGATTTTTAAATGAAACAGTTTAAAGGGAGAATATTTCTTTTAAAATCACCTTAGATTATTTTAAATTTAAGTTAATAAAGCTTCATTGATTTCTTTTTGCACAGCTTT
This sequence comes from Chryseobacterium sp. C-71, assembly GCF_020911865.1. Taxonomy (NCBI): domain Bacteria; kingdom Pseudomonadati; phylum Bacteroidota; class Flavobacteriia; order Flavobacteriales; family Weeksellaceae; genus Chryseobacterium; species Chryseobacterium sp. C-71. The sequence continues at coordinate 2,228,574 of NZ_CP087131.1, read as the reverse complement.
TGTAGTGTAGACCATAACCAAAAAATAAAATATTATGGCTTATACAGTAATTTCAGTATTTCCGGCAGATGTAAACACAGAGGAAATCAAAGCAGAATTAAAAAATCAGGGATTTAACGAAGCAGATATTATTGTTTCAACATCTAAATTAGATGCAGATTCATCTGTTGATAATTATCAGGATGACGAAAGAACAAAAAGTTTCTGGGATCATGTTTTTGTAAATGATAACGAGATTTTATCCGCCTATAGTAAAGAAAGTATAGGTAAAGTCAATGTTGTAGTTTACACTTTGAATCTTACCGAGGCGCAAAACGCAAAAAAAGTATTAGATCAGTTTGGAGCGTTAAAGATTTATAATAAACCTTCTGTTAATCAGAGTGATTCTGAAGAAACTGCAGGGCTACCGGAAGATGTTTACAACGGTATCATTGCAAAGGCAAAACATGATGTTTACTTTTTAGACAATGAACGAGCTTCTACAACGACCAGCAAAGGTATGGGAGATACTATGGATGGTTTGGGTTCGAAAGATTAAAACATATTCACAACCAATAAAGAAAATGACCGCCAATTTTGACGGTCATTTTTATTTAAATTTTCCAGGACTTAATCAGCCAGTGGTAAATCAATTCTTTTACGAAAAAATAAACCAATACAGGAATGATTATGATCACAGACCAAAGGAATGGATTGATGTATGGAGATAATAATCCGTTTGAAACTGCTGAGGTAGACGCAAAATACTGTCCTGCAGCAATAAGAATCAAACTTAAAATCAACACAATCACCAAATGAATGCTAAAACGTCTGCTGATGTCATTCACCATTTTCCTTGGTGAATATCCCAAACTGTTTTTGATGGAAACCTCTTCTTGTTTTTCTAAAAACTGAATTTTAATGAAACTCACAATAATGTAAAGGCACAATGCAAAAATGAAAATTCCTAGCACGGCAATAGCTTTTAAAACTAAAAATAATTTAGACTTTATCTTCGCAGAACGCAGACTTTCCTGATTAGATTCATAGCCGTTTTTATTCATTTTAGAAATCAGCTTTTCATCTCCGGAATCTGCCACCTGTACCAAAACACGGTTAAAAATCTTTGGTTGTGTGGCAAGTTCTGGTTTTGTAGCTAAATTTAAAGAATCCAAAAACTTTTTAGGAATCAAAACCGAATGGATTCTGTCTGAAAGTCCGATGAGTTTTCCTTTATATGTTTTGTTTTCTTTGTTTACGGTAATGTTCAGATTGATCTCTATTTTCTTTGCAAAATCTTCAGAAATCTGCGGCAGACCTTGGTTAAGCGCAAATCCGTAATTATAAAGATTCAAATATTCCCTTGAAATAATGATAGGAATTTCGTCACCTTTCACTTTAAACTCCTCCTCAGTTACAGGAACATCGATAGCTTTCAAATCGACACTTTCGAAATACAAATCGGTGTAGAACGGAATAAAATCACCGCCGTTAGCCGAAGCTTTAAATTCGTTGGCAGAAAACGGGTAGACGTTTTTTATTTCAGTCCATTTTTTAAGTTGGACAATATCATTTTCGTTAAAACCAAGCAACTCTTTTCTTCCGATATTGTCGGGAGTCATTTTTTTGCTCAATGTCAGCCAGTAATTTCCTTCACTGCTTTTGCTTCCGAAAAGTTTGTTGGCATTTTCATAAAGCTGCAGACAAGACAACACCAAAATAAAGGCAATGAAAAGTCCGGCGTAAAGGATGATTGAATTAAAAAATTTCTTCATAATATTTAGAGATGAAGAAGTTGATATTGATGCTCAAAAGGAAATTTATTCAGCTCAAAAAAGATGACGGAACTTCCGCTTTGCTTTGAAACTTCGTCAATTAAATTGAACGCAATCTGCTTATTGTTGACATCCAAATGACTGAAACATTCATCATAAATCAAAAAATTCGTAGGATTGATGAGACTTCTCACGATGGCACTTCTTTGACGCTCACCGTACGAGCAGTTTTCGGCTTTTTTATTCAATAGATTTTCAATTCCCAGCCTTTGCGCATATTCTTTCATGGTAGGAATGTATTTTTTTCGGTCTTCATTAAAAACACGAAGCAGAATATTCTCAGAAATGTTCAGGTCTTTAATCAAACGAACATCCTGAAAGAGAAGACTTACTCCATTTTTTCTATTGCTGACAATCTTCTCTAGATGCAAATCTTTTACAACTTGCTGGTCATATTTGATGTTTCCCTCATACTGAAAATGAGTTCCCAAAATAGCCGTCGCCAAAGTAGATTTTCCACTCCCGGAAGGCGCTACAATCAGGTGTTTGTCACCTTTGCTGAAACGGATGTTTTTCTTCCAGATTTCAGATTGTTCGACGTTTCGGGGAGTGAAATATTTTGGAGAAATATTTTCTAAAATAATATTATCCATTCATGATTAAATAATAAAGTGCATTCTCATCTTTCTTATCCAAAGTGAACACCGTTTTAGAAACCATATCTCCGTTATCTTCTTTAGATTCGTTCACTACATCAATGATTTTCACAGAGCTGTTTTCTTTATTGCTGTTGTAATCTTTTCCGTCTGACCAAGAATATGCAGTGATTCCGGACTTTTTATTAAGCTTAGAATTTTTGCTTTCTTTTTTACCTTTAAACTGATAAATTGCTTTATTATCTTCGGAGAAAATTACCTGATTGTCACCAATCACATACTTCTTACCTTCTCCTAAAGGACCTTGTAGAAATGTCGTAAGCTGAGCTTTATTTTTCGGATTAAAGCCTAGTACAAAAGCATTGTTTGAACGGTAATAATCCATAGAATCTGTAGGTTGTTTAAATTCCACAAAAGCATAATCACCTGTAAATGTTGAAGTAATATCTTCTAATGTCTTGTTTGTTGATGCTAAATAATGATTGATCGTTGCCTCAAAACCAGCTTCTTTAATCAGATATTTCATAAAGTCTAGACTGAAAAAGCCTAAAGAGAAAGACTTAGCCTGATCAAGATCAACGTTTTTCACCAAATCATAGTTGATGCTGTTTTTATCGTAATATTTTTCAACAATTTTTTTCATGTCGTTGTTGAAAAACGTTTTGGTATCCATTTCAGATGTTCCTTTGTCAAAATTAAAATCAAAACCAATTCCTGAATCTTTGATTAGCTTATTTACAGCAAGAGTTTCTATATAACCTTTCGATGCAAAACTCGCAACAGATGCAATATTCATCCATCCGCTGATGTCTTTATCGCTTACCAAAGATTTGTTTACCTGATCTTTTATTGCCGAATTAGCTGTTCCTTTTCTTCCCCAGAAGTCAGTAAAATACTTTTCGTTCAGTTTAGAAACATTTTCCGATCCTGATGAATATGAGTTGTAAGGATTGCTGTATGAATAATCGCTAGACACAACAGCTATTTTACCTTTTATGCTTCCCGTTAATTTGCTGTCAACGTAGATGTAGTCTTTTTTGTCGATTGTTACTTTACTTTTTGTAAGATCAGACATACTTTTCTGGAATTTTGCTTTATCATCAATCCAGAAAAAAGCTTTGATGTCTGGATCGTAAGTCGATTTTCCAGGATCTGCAATAAAATAAAGAGGTTGGTCGATGTCAATCCCAGATTCTTTCGGTTTGTTGACCAATTGCAGGAAAAATTTCTCATCGTTATTCAGATCTTTCTTTTCTTTTAGAATCTTTTCCACTGGAATTTTATCCGAAATCTTGTTGAGGTTTACACGTGAAAGTCCGAGAGTAGCGTCAGTTGTATACGTCAGTATATCATTGTTGTTGCCAGAACTGCAAGAGAATAATACTGCAAACGCAAATACATAGAATAAGTTTCTTATTAAATTTTTTCTCATAATTTTTTTGTTTAAAAAGCAAATATACTAATTTGGAATTCACGACAATGAAATTTCATTTAAATGAGAGTTATTAAAGTCAAAAACTTCAGAAAAAGAAAAAAATAATTTTGAGTTTCAGAAAAATGTATATCTTTGCATCTGAAAATCAAGTTCAACCAAAAAAAAACAACGAAGCAATGTTCAAATACAATCTATATACGTCAGTAGGATTGCCTTTTGCAAAGGCGAGGCTTCGTGGTTTGGTACATTCTTAGAACAACAGTATAATGAAATATCAAAACCCGAAGTCGAAAGATTTCGGGTTTTTTATTGCGCAATATTTCAAACTCAAAACGTTTCCCCGAAATCATTTTTTAGGAGCTTATTGACTACGTCGAATTGTTACTTATTATTTTTTTAAGGAGCAATTTCCCGCTGTCCACTGTATCTTTTTTGCCAACGCTTTTTTCAAGCCAATGCAAAAAAAGGATGCCGTTTCCATCAGGGCTAAGGACGATGCTCTGTCATTCTGAAAGTAGCGAAGCGAATTGAAGAATCTCAACATATGAAAAAGAGATTCTTCCTTCGTCAGAATGACAAAAAACAAACAACTAAGAGTTTAGTTGGCAAAAATATTCGATGCGAAAAAGTCTAACATCTCGTGTCTTATATCTAACATTTTATTAAAAAAACAATGGGAAATTTAAAACTAAAAGGAAAAGATATATTAAAATTAGGGTATCCAAATAATCAGAGCGTCAATATCGCTTTGGAAGTGATGAAAAGAAATTTTGCAACCAAAAATATACATTATGTGAAATCTCTTTTAAAGGAAATCCAGCAAAATCCGGAGAACTTCGAGAAAGATTTAACCTTCGGACAAATCGCGGAAGCTTTGCTTTCATCCAAAAAAACTGAGAAAAGAATGCTCAATACGCACCGAGCATCGTTCCAGATTTTCGGAAACAATATTTCAGATGAAGCAAAAAACCAATTATACACCGCATTGAAACTTCCAATTGCAATGCAGGGAGCATTAATGCCAGATGCACACAGCGGTTACGGACTTCCAATCGGCGGAGTTTTGGCGGTAGAAAATGCCGTGATTCCGTACGGAGTAGGTATGGATATTGGTTGCAGAATGAGTCTCAGTATTTTGGATACACCAATTTCATATTTGGATGGAGCAAGAGACAAATATGAAAAAGCGCTTGCAGAACACACCAAATTCGGAATGTACGAAACGCACAAATCTCACGTCGACCACGAAATTTTCGACAGAGATACGTTCGATATGATTCCGATTTTAAGAAGATTAAAAGGAAAAGCCATCAAACAAATGGGAAGTTCCGGCGGAGGAAATCATTTTGTGGAGTTTGGGGAAGTTGAAATTACGGAAGAAGACGAACAAATCAATCTTCCAAAAGGAAAATACCTCGGAATTCTTTCACACAGCGGTTCTCGTGGATTGGGAGCAGAAATTGCGCAATATTATTCGAGAGCTGCGACAGAACAATGTCCGTTGCCAAAAGAAGCACAAAATTTTGCTTGGCTGGATCTGAACACGCATCTCGGTTTAGAATACTGGACGGCGATGAATCTCGCAGGAGATTATGCTTCGGCCTGTCACGACGATATCCACAGAAGACTGGTAAAAGCTGTTGGAGGAAGAGTAAAAGCCAGAATCGAAAACCATCACAACTTTGCGTGGAAAGAAATCCACAACGGAAAAGAAGTGATTGTTCACAGAAAAGGCGCAACTCCAGCTAATGAAAATGAGTTGGGAATGATTCCCGGTTCGATGACGGCAAAAGGTTTCATCGTTCGTGGAAAAGGAAATCCGGATTCGCTGAACTCGGCTTCACACGGAGCTGGGCGAGCTTTTTCGAGAGGAGAATGCAGAAACCTTTTCACCCAAAATGACATTAAGAAAGAATTAAAACTTAAAAATGTCACTTTGATGGGCGGAAATGCCGAAGAAGCACCGATGGCGTACAAAGACATCAACGAAGTGATGAATGCTCAAAGCGAATTGGTCGATATTCTGGGAACTTTTCAACCTCGAATTGTGAGGATGGATAAGTAAATACACTCTGTCATTCTGAACGTAGTGAAGAATCTCAACATTTGAAAAGAGATTCCTCCTTCGTCGGAATGACAAAAAAAATTAAAAACAATGGACAAAATAATACAAATCACCTCGGGAAGAGGACCTTTGGAATGTCAATGGGTAGTTGCCAAAGTTCTGAAGGTTTTCCTAGAGGAAGCAAAACAAAATAAAATCGAGTACGAAATCATCCACCGTGAAAATGGCGATGAAAACCTGACTTTGAAATCTGCGACCTTGCTTTTAAAAGGAAAAGAAGTCAATGAATTTTTAAAATCTTGGCTTGGAAGTATTCTCTGGATCGGCAAAAGCACATTCAGAAAATTTCATAAAAGAAGCAATTGGTATATCGGAATTTTTGAACTAGAAGGTTTGGAGAAAATTGAATTTAATGAGAAAGAAATTCAGTTTCAAACGGCGAGAAGTCAGGGAAGCGGCGGACAAAACGTAAATAAAGTAGAAACTGCAGTTCGCGCAACTTATCTGAAGATCGGACAAAGTGTTTTCGTGCAGGATTCCCGTTCGCAGTTGGAGAATAAGAAAATTTCCATCATCAGATTAAAAGAAAAAGTGATGGAATTTCACATTCAGCAACTGGAAAAACAAATGCAGGAAACGTGGAATAATCATTTGAATGTTCAGAGAGGAAATCCCATTCGGACATTTTCCGGAACCGATTTTAAAAAGAATCATCAGGAGAAATCTTTCAAAAAAGAAAGAAGTCAACTGAAAAATGAATTAAAAAACTACAGAAATGACCTTAACTAAAAGTAAATATTATTTTGAAGCGTTGGATAATTATCCCTACAGCTTACCAGATTGTCTGGAAGCGTTGAATTATGCGCTTTCCTACGATCCTGAAGATGCAGACTCGCTTTGTCTGATGGGAAGAATCTATAGCGAAATGCTCAACGATTACGAAAAAGCAAAACTTTATTTCGAGGAAGCGATGCAATGTGATGTGACGAATTTGAATACACCAAAATATTATATCAAATGTCTTTTGGATAACGAAGATTTGCAGGAAGCTGAAAAATTGATTAACTATTCTTTAAAAATAAAAGGAATTGATAAATCGATTTTATGGTTTTACAGAGCTCTACTTTCTGAGATGAGAGGAAGTTTTCCGAATGCATTAAAGTTTTTGACTGAAGCAGAAAAATATTGTTTCACAGCGCAAAGTCTTGATTTCATGAAGAGCCGAAAGAAATTTATCAAATCTAAGATGCCCAAGAAATCTAAAAACAAGAAGGAGACGAAATAAGTCTCCTTTTTTTGTAAATTTAATGATGGAATTACGCTGCGAACTCAAAAAACTTCATTTAAAAGAAACATTCTCCATTGCTTACGGTAACTACAATCATCGCGATGCATTGCTGATTGAATTATCTCATCAAAATAACAAAGGTTACGGCGAGTGTGTGGCGATTGATTATTACCAGATTGATCTCAAAAGTTTTGTTTCAAAATTAAAAGAAATTCAACATAAGATTGAGGCTCAGAAAATCATTCATCCAAAAGAGTTTTTTAGATTTTTATTCAGTCTAAATCTTCATCCGTTTTTGCTCTCAGCTTTGGATTGCGCTTATTGGGATCTTTTTGGAAAACTGGAGAACAAAAGTTTTATTGAACTCAATCAACTTCCATCAGACAATTTAGTAGAAAGTTCAATTACCATTTCGGTGGCAGATATTGAGCAACAGATTCAGAAAATTGAAAAAAGTAATTGGAATCAATTCAAAGTAAAATGCAAGGGTTTAGATAAAAACCATGTTGAAAAACTTTTAGAAGTAGACAGAAATATCGCTTTAGATTCCAACGCTAGTTTTTCTGATGAAGATTGCATTTGGCTTCAGGAAAATGTTGATATTCAAAAGTTTTCTTATCTTGAACAACCTCGACCGATTGGTCATTATCAGGTATTAAAAAAAGAAAGTTTTGCCAATTGGATGGCAGATGAAGACTGCCAAAACATAGATTCGCTGCGTAAACTCATTCCGTATTACAAAAGCATCAATATTAAACTGATGAAGTGCGGTGGTTTGACTCCGGCTTTAGAAATGATTAAAAAAGCGAAAGAACTAAACTACAAAGTTATGATTGGCTGCATGACAGAATCTACAGTTGGAATTTCTGCTGGATGTCTTCTGGCCGGGCTTGTGGATTTTGCAGATTTAGACGGAGCGACTCTCATTTCCACCGATTACGCAACGGGAAACTTTGTAGAAAATGGCAAAATTATTCTTTCTGGAAAACCAGGTTTGGGAGTGGAACTTATAAAAATTTAAAACAAAAAAGATTTTCCGAAGAAAGTCTACTTTTTATTTACTGAAATCAGATAGTCATAAACCATTTGGTGTTGCTCATCGTTTAGTTTGGCTTTTGGCGCCATTCTGCTAAGTGTCTTTATCCATCCCTGATTATCATGTTTCGCAGGATCCGGTAACTTATGACATTTATTGCAAGAGTTTTCGAAGACGGTCTGTCCTTGTGCTAGCTGTTCAGATGAGGTATATTTAGGTCCGGTTACAGCAACGCTTTTGGGTCCACATGACGCTAAAAAAGCTGAACCTAGAATGATACTTAAAACTACTTTTTTCATACTATTTATTTTTTTGTGAAATCTTAACTTAATTTTTTACAGAAACTACATAATCATAAACCCATTGATGCTGTTCGTCTGTCAGCTTTGCTTTTGGTGCCATAGAATTCATAATACCAACCCATTGCACGGAAGTATATGCTGTAGGATCTGGTAAGCCATGGCATTTTTTACATGAGTTTTCGAAAATCGTTTTTCCCTGAGCGATTTGTTCAGCAGTACTTGTTGCAGACTTTGGAGCTTCAGCAACTGGCGTTGATTTTGGAGTACAAGATGCCAATAATACAGAAGCAAAAGCTGCGGTTAGAAATATATTTTTCATGAAGTTTATTTTTGATTAAAACAAAAGTAAGCAATTCTTGAAAGGCTTCTACGAATGGTGTTTAATTTAGAAGCATTAAAATTAATATGCTAATTGCTCTAATTTTGGGCGTTATTTTTATATTTTTGAATCGATTAAACCGAAAGTTATCATTGACCATTAAAAAGCGAAAATAATTTAATGAAATTTTCTACTCAAGACTTAATAGAAGGTATACAGTCGGGCAACAAACGCCTGATTGCGAAAGCTATTACCTTAGTCGAAAGTAAAAAGGCGGAACATCGTACTCAGGCGGAAGATTTATTGAAAAAAATTATGCCTCTTACGGGAAAATCAATCCGTGTGGGAATTACAGGCGTTCCTGGAGCCGGAAAGTCTACATTTATTGAAAATTTCGGAAGACTGGCGATTTCAAATGGTAAAAAAGTCGCCGTTTTAGCGATTGATCCAAGTTCGGCCATTAACAAAGGAAGTATTCTGGGTGATAAAACCAGAATGGAAGAGCTGGCGAAAGAAGACAACGCGTTCATCAGACCTTCCCCAAGTTCCGGTTTTCTGGGAGGAGTTGCGAATACTACTTTTGAAACAATGATGATTTGCGAAGCTGCAGGGTACGATTATATTTTAATAGAAACCGTTGGAGTAGGGCAATCTGAAGTTTTGGTTGCAGATATTACCGATGTTTTTTTATTTTTAAAAATTATCGGTGGCGGCGATGAGCTTCAGGGCATCAAACGTGGAATTATGGAAATGGTTGACGTTATTTTCATTAACAAAGTGGAAGAAAGCAATCTTCAAAAAGCTAAGAATACAAGGTTAGAATTGAAACGTGCTTTAGATTTTCTTCCATCGAAGGAAAAAGATTGGAAAGTTCCTGTTTTGCTTGGTTCTGCTTTGTACAACGAAGGTTTACAGGATGTTTTTGAAAAAATCAATGAGTTTATCGATTTAAAAAAGAAAACTGAACGGTTTGATTTGGTGCGAAAAGAACAGTCTGAAAAACGTTTTGAATATTGGGTTCAGGAATATATTTTGAATATGATGAAACGAGATGAATCGCTCGAAGAAGCTTATATTCAGCATAAAAAAAATGCTTCGGCGTTGATTTTTAATCCAAGTACCGAAGCAAAATTATTTGTTGAGAAGTTTCTTAATAAAGATTAAAGTTTTTCATTCTCTTTAGGCACTTCATTTTCAGAAATATACCCATCATAAGAAATTGGCTGTCTGTCGTTGCTTCTGATGGAAGTTAATGCTCTCCCGTTTTTATAAATTTCAATGTTAATATCAGAAACATTTCTCACATCATTTGGTTTGATTTTGTAAACCCAGTTTCCTTTTTTAGTCTGGCTTTTGGTTACGACATAATCTTTTGATGTAAACCTGTAACTGTTATCAGATGAGCCATATGATGATGTAAACGCTCTACCGAAATAAGGAAGCGTAACTTCCATCACTCCTTTTTTTATTTCTATTCCATAGCTGTTACCAGATATCTGGAATGTACGAAGCTGAGGTGCGTTCGGAATTGAATTGACAACATTGATTACGTCGTAATTCATGGGATTTGCTTTTTCAGCATGAAAAGTAAACTCGTCTGAGCCTACTAAATTATTTACAATCTGGGGATCAACCTTTTGAGCAGAACAATTTTGAAAAGCAAATGCTAAAAGAAAAATTGATATTATTTTGAGATATTTTTTCATGATACTATATTAATTAGTTAATTTAAATAGCAAAATCTATGCAAATCTATTTGTGAATTTTACTTTGGAATAGAAATTGTAAGGTTGAACTTATAATATGCACATCAATGAAAACTAAACATTTTTTATCAATAGGAGCCACAGTTTTATCTGTCGTAGCTTGTACGACAAATCCAATTACAGGTAGATCATCTCTTCAGTTTGCCAATAATTCTGAGATTGAAGCCATGGCATTACAACAGTATAAGCAAACTTTAACGGAATCTAAAGTTGTCACAGGTTCTCAGTCTACAAGTGTGAAGAATGTAGGAAACAGGATAAAAAATGCCGCTGAAAAATACTATGCAAGTATAGGACGTGGTGCTGATCTTGCAAACTACAAATGGGAATTTAATCTTCTTCAGGATAATCAAATCAACGCTTGGTGTATGCCGGGAGGTAAAGTTGCAGTTTATACAGGTATTCTTCCAATTACTAAAGATGATACTGGTTTGGCTGTTGTAATGGGACACGAAGTTTCTCATGCATTAGCTGGTCACGGAAATGAAAGAATTTCTCAATCAATGATTGCTCAGGGATTAGGAACCGCATCTGGTTTAGCAATAAAAAACGAAAAAACAGCAGCAATCTTTCAAACTGTTTATCCGATAGGATCACAAGTAGTTTTGTTAAAATATGGTAGAAATCAGGAATTGGAAGCTGATCAAATGGGATTATATCTGATGTCTATGGCGGGCTACGATCCAAGACAGGCAATTCCTTTCTGGAACAGAATGGAGGCATCATCTTCGGGAGCAAGACAACCCGAATTCTTATCTACTCACCCAAGTCCGGGATCTAGAGTAGGAGATATTCAGAAAAATCTTCCTAAAGCATTAGAATATTATAAGGCTGCAGGAGGAAAGATTTAATTTAAAATTAAGTTTTTCTTTTTCAATTTCACTAACAAAAATATCATATCATGAAAGGCATCTCAATAACAGGACTTATACTTTTAGCAGTATCAGCATTGCTATTTTACCTGACGACAGATTTTACTGTTGAAAAGATTACTATTTCCCATGTAATGGGTGTAATGGCGGGAATTGGAATTGGGCTTATCATTGGTGGAATGATTGGCTATGTGAGCAAAGGTTCTGCAATAAAGGCGGAGCAGCAAAGAAAAGAATTTAAACAGCTTCAGAAAGATAAAGAAGAATTAGAAAAACAAGCAGCGGTAATTGCTCAACGCGAAGCCGAGCTAGAATATCAAAATAAAAATCCTCAAATTTAATTTGAGGATTTTTTTATGACTTTTTGTTTTATTTAAATTTAGAATTTATATCCTACACCTAATAAAAACAAGCTTGATCTGTTATCATAATCAATTTCCTGATTTGATCCTGCAACATTGTTGATGAATTTTCTCTGATCTTTTGAAAAAGCACCTTCATATCTTGCTGAAAGAATGATCTTTTTGATTTCGCTTTGTACACCCAGTTGGTAACCTACTGTAAATTCTTTAGCATCCACTTTCTGTACGAAGTTATCAAAATCATCGCTTTTCGCTAAATTAAAACTTCCAACAGGTCCTGCGTAAGCACTCAGGAGATTTCCTAATACATTTACCCCAACCAAAACAGGAATATCTACTCTGCTGTTTTTAGCTTTAATGGTAGTCTGAGCTGAATTGACATCATTTTGTACAGTAACCTCATTGCTGAAATTGGTGTAATAAATTTCCGGCATTAAGTATAACGCAGTTGGTAAATCGATTTTTAAAGATAAACCAACATTGAAGCCGGTGATGTTTTTCCCTTTTTGTTCTACAGTATTGGAAGCTGCAGTTTTGAAATTTTTCCAAGAAGCAGAGCTTGTTGGGATTGCTACATTAGCTTTGGCTGCCAATGAAATTTGTGCCGAAGCAAAAACCGAAAAGCCTATCAATGCGGCACTAATTAATTTTTTCATTGTCGTCTATTTTTGTAATAGTATTTTCAATTGTTTTATTATTCTCCAAAAGATATTCTCTCAATTCCTTGAATAACTCTGAGGAATAAACGAAGTCGATCAGATTTTTATTGCCTGCAGTAATCAGTATGTCTTTATTACCTTCCCATTCTTTGATACCCAATCTCAAATACACAATTTTTTCACCAATCGTCATCACCGAGTTCATATCGTGTGTATTGATGATCGTAGTAGTATTATATTCTTTGGTGATTTCAAGTAACAAATCGTCAATTACATTAGATGTGTAAGGATCTAGCCCAGAATTGGGTTCATCACAGAAAAGATATTTAGGATGGTTTACAATCGCTCTGGCAATCGCCACACGTTTCTGCATTCCTCCGGATATTTCTGAAGGGAACTTTCGGTTGGCCTTATCTAAATGTACTCTTCCGATTACCTCAAAAACCCTTCTTTTCTTTTCTCTGAAAGTAAGATTGGTAAACATATCTAAAGGAAACATAATGTTTTCTTCAACAGTTAATGAATCAAACAACGCACTTCCCTGAAACAGTGTTCCAATTTCAGATCGTAAGTGTTGTTTTTCTTCGCGGTTCATGACATTGATATCTCTACCGTCAAATAAAATTTCTCCTGATGAAGGCTGATAAACATTCAATAAACTTTTAAGAAAAACTGTTTTACCAGATCCACTCTGTCCGATAATCAGGTTTGTTTTTCCTTTTTCGAAGTTGGTTGAAATTCCTTTAAGCACTTCAACATCACCAAAACTCTTTTTAAGATTTTTTACCTCAATCATCAGCTTAATATTAATTGTGTTAAAATTAATTCGGAAATAATGATGAAAACCATTGTCCAAACCACAGCTTGCGTACTTGCTCTACCTACTTCTAATGATCCGCCATTAACAAAATATCCAAAATAAGAAGGAACAGTGGCAATTACAAATGCAAAAACAATGGTCTTTGCAAATGCATAATAGATGAAAAGATTAGGCATATACATCTGAATGCCTGTGATATAATCTGAAGTTGTCCAGTTTCCGGTCAATATTCCTGCAATATAACCGCCACCAATACCGAAGACGATACTGAGCGCAATCAGAATAGGATTGAAAATCAGACAAGCGATGATTTTTGGTAAGATTAAGAAATTGGGAGAATTTACCCCCATAATATCTAAGGCATCAATCTGTTCAGAAACACGCATAGTACCAATTGTAGATGCGATATATGAACCCACTTTTCCTGCAAGGATCAAACTGATAATGGTAGGTGCAAATTCAAGAACTAAAACTGCTTTTGTTGCGTATCCTACAAATGACGTTGGAATCGGAAATGAAGAGGCATCAAAATTATTAAACATCTGGATTGCAACAACAGCACCTACAAATATGGATGTGAAAATAACCAACCCGAACGAGTTAACACCCAAATCATTGATCTCTCTCATAAACAACTTCCAAAAAACTCTCATTTTCTGAGGCTTTTGAAGAGATTTACCGATAAGAATCATGTATTCTCCTATGGCTGTAAAAAACTTTTTTAACATTCTGCTAAATTAGACTATTTTATTTATTTACTTGGCGTTTTTATCGCCTCCTACTACCAATACAATGGTTTTTAAAATGATAACCAGATCAAGTACAAAACTCCAGTTTCTTACGTAGAAAGCATCGGCAAGTATTCTTTTATTCATCTCTACTTCTACATTTCCGGAATCTCCGCGGAAACCGCTTACTTGTGCTAAGCCTGTAATTCCAGGGCTTGCTAAACTCCTCAATGTGTATCTCCCTATTTTCGGCTTATAATAATTGTCAACTGCTAACATATGAGGTCTTGGGCCAACAATAGACATTTCGCCTTTTAAAACATTAATAAACTGAGGCATTTCGTCTAAACTTGTCTTTCTCAAAAACTTTCCGATTTTTGTAATTCTCGAGTCATTATCAAGGGTAGTTTTTGTAGTAGATTCATCGTTCACAATCATTGTTCTGAATTTAATACAATTAAAAACCTCTTCATGAAAACCGTATCTTTTTTGAACAAAAAAAACAGGGCCTTTTGAGTTTCTTTTAATTAAAATTGCAATTATTGGAAACAACCATGAACAAATCAAAACTAAGACCAATGTAGAAAATACAATGTCAAATGTTCTTTTCAGAAAGAAATTTGAATAATAATCTAAAGGATATTTTGCCTGATTTAAAACCGGTTGTGTCTCAATATATCCCAAATCATAATAGAAAAAATTGCTTTTTGAGATATTAGGAACCAGCGACACGTGCACTTTGTGCTCTTCGGCTAATTTAAACAATCTCTTCTCTAATTCTTTGTCAAGAGCACTATCTGTCGGGATAAAAAGTGTATGAATTCCGTTGGTTTTCCAGAATTCGATTAATTCATTGAAAGAAAGATTAGAAGAATTATAACTGAAAATTTTGTATCCATAGTCCTTTCTGCCTTTCAAAATATCTTTTAAAACATCAGTCGAGCTATTCTCTCCCAAAAACATAATGTTTCTGTGGTTAATCCCAACTGAACGTAAATACTTTATAATGAAAAATATTATTGATCTTAAAAAGAAAATAAAGAAAAATAAATATAAAGTAAGCCAGTAAATGTCAGAATTAAAAAACAGATTGTTGCTAACCTTGCCAATCAATAAAATCCCGATAGTAAAGATCACAAAATGACTGAACAATCGCTCAAGAAACAAAGTGTAAGTCAGGTTTCTGGGGATGTTATAAATTCTTGTTCTGCCACTCAAAAGCATCCAGAATAAGAATAATAATGCCAGAGAAAAACTATTTTGATACCATGTTTCTTCATGATGTCTCAAACCCTCATTTCGGCTTATAAAAAAGAATATAAACACAGATGCAATAACCGAAAGGTCAAGCAAAACAATAATCGATTTTAGATATCTAGAGTATCGAATTCTTTGCATCTAATGATATTTAGGAAACAAAAGCTAATTTATGGATTTTTTATGGAATATTCAGATATTTATGCGTCTGAACCGATGCCTGCCAACGTGGATTGGCAAGAATAAAGTCGGTGATTTTAGGATAAATTTCCTCACGTTTGCTCCATTCGCTTTGCAGATACAATTTACAGTTTTCTGAAACTTTTGCGGCCTGCTCTTCAGCAAATTTTAAATCATTATTATTAAAAACAATTACTTTCAATTCGTGAGCCTTTTGATAAATTTCTTCTTTCGGCAATCCTGTTTTCTTTGGTGAAAGGGTAATCCAGTCCAATTTTCCGCTCATAGGATATGCTCCGGAGGTTTCAATGTGAACAGTACAACCTAATTCCTTTAATTTTCCTGTCAAAATATCTAAATTCCACATCAAAGGTTCACCACCTGTTAAAACTACAATTTTACAATGTTTTGCCGCCGTTTCTGCAATATCCTCTGCATTCATTAAAGGGTGAAGGTTGGGATCCCAGCTTTCTTTCACATCACACCAATGGCAGCCGACATCGCAACCGCCCAATCTGATGAAATATGCTGCTTTTCCGGTGTGAGCACCTTCTCCCTGAATAGTGTAAAAATGCTCCATCACCGGGAGCATTTTACCTTCTTTTAATAATATATCTTCTACTAAATCCATTTCAAATTAGTCATTATAGACTGAAGTTTTGTAGGCAATGATGGTGTTTTTCATCAACATTGCTCTTGTCATAGGACCCACTCCTCCCGGAACAGGTGTAATCCAGCTTGCTTTTGCTGCACAACTGTCGAAGTCAACGTCACCAGCCAAATAATATCCTTTTGGAGAGTCGTCATCTACTCTTGTAATACCTACATCAACGATTACTGCTCCGTCTTTAATCATTTCACCTTTCAAAAAGTGAGGATCTCCCAAAGCGGTAATCACAATGTCTGCTTTTTTAGTGTATTCTTCGATGTCTTTTGTGTAAGAGTGTGTAAGAGTAACCGTAGAATTTCCAGGGAAATCTTTTCTTCCCATCAAAATACTCATTGGTCTTCCTACGATTTTACTTCTACCAATGATGACACAGTCTTTACCTTTTGTTTCAATATTGTATCTTTCCAATAAAGTTAAAATTCCGAACGGAGTTGCAGGTAAAAATGTATCCATTTCCAAAGCCATTTTCCCGAAGTTGGTAGGGTGGAAACCATCAACATCTTTTCTTGGATCAATCGCATTGATAATTTTCTCCTGATCAACTTGGTCTGGTAAAGGTAACTGAACGATAAAACCATCTACAGATTTATCTTTATTAAGTTCCTCAATTTTTTCCAATAATTCAGATTCAGAAACCGTGCTTGGAAATTTAACTAAGCTAGATTGAAATCCTACTTCTTCACAGTCTTTCACTTTAGCATTTACATACGCCTTGCTTGCTCCGTTGTTCCCAACAAGAATTGCCACCAAATGTGGTGCTCTTCTTTTGTTTTGTAGGATTTTATCAACTTCAACCTTGATTTCTGCTTTTATTTCTTTGGAAACTTTTAATCCGTCAAGAATTTCTGCCATTTTTACTTTTATTACTTTTTATTATTAGATTTCTAAGGATATTTTTCCGGATTCTGATGAGTGCAGAAAACGGAGAGGATAAAAGCCTTTTTTGCTATTTCATCAATCCGAAATAAAACAATGTAGGGATACTTTGAAAAAGGTAAGAATCTCACATTATTGTATTTTTTTTCAAAAAAAGGATTTAGCCGAATTTTTTTATAAGAATTCGAAAGTTGTTTCTTAAATGATTTTGCCGCTGACTTTGAAAATTGATTATAATATTGAATAGCATTGTCAATTTCTATTTCTGCTTTTGGGGATAAAACAATTTTATATGCCATATTTTTCAGAAATCTTTTTTAAAGACTCTTCAGCATCTACATAAGTGCTTTCATCTTCTGCTAATCTTTCATCAATTAATCTTTTCATTTCATCTGTCAATTCAAAATCATCCTCATTTTTTTCAAAATTGATTTTCATTTTTTTTAAAAAAGTTTCCACAAAAGTTTCTTCTTCCTTGTTGTTTAGGTTAATGATAATCTGTGTCATGTGTTTTATTTTTAATCAAAATTAATGAAAATCTCTAAGACTTATTTGTTTGATTTATAATAATTAATCAACCCATTCGTAGAGCTGTCATGAGAGCTAATTGTCTCATTATTTTCGAGTTCTGGCAAAATTTTGTTTGCTAAAACTTTTCCTAATTCAACTCCGAACTGATCAAAACTAAAGATATTCCAAATAACTCCCTGAACAAATATTTTGTGCTCATACATTGCAATCAGCTGTCCTAAAGAAAAAGAGGTTAATTCTTTGAAAATGATTGAGTTAGTAGGTGTGTTTCCTTGGAAGACTTTGTAATTTAACAAGAAATCGATGTCTTCTTCAGATTTTCCTGATGCCTTTAATTCTGCTTCAACTTCTTCTTCCGTTTTTCCGAAAGCAAGTGCTTCAGTTTGTGCAAAAAAGTTAGCCAACAATTTATCCTGATGATCAGAAACTTTGTTTGGACTTTTCGCATAGGCGATAAAATCAGCAGGAATCAATTCTGTTCCTTGGTGAATCAATTGATAGAAAGCATGTTGTCCGTTTGTTCCCGGCTCGCCCCAAATAATTGGTCCTGTTTCATATTCTACGAACTCACCGTTTCTGTCAACACATTTTCCGTTACTTTCCATATCTCCCTGTTGAAGATAGGCTGCAAATCTATCTAAGTATTGAGAGTAAGGAAGGATTGCATACGTCGTTGCCGCATAGAAATTACGGTACCAAATTCCTAAAAGTCC
Source organism: Chryseobacterium sp. C-71 (assembly GCF_020911865.1). Lineage (NCBI taxonomy): Bacteria > Pseudomonadati > Bacteroidota > Flavobacteriia > Flavobacteriales > Weeksellaceae > Chryseobacterium > Chryseobacterium sp. C-71. The sequence continues at coordinate 2,210,285 of NZ_CP087131.1, read as the reverse complement.
CATCAAAACAGGAACGTTTTCAGAAAAATCTGCTGTCTGGAAATGTTGATCTGTGTTTTCAGCACCTTTTAATAATTGCTCGAAATTTTCATATCCAACTGAAAGAACAATGCTTAAACCAATCGCACTCCATAATGAATATCTTCCTCCAACCCAGTCCCAGAACTCGAAGATGTTTTCTTCTGCGATTCCGAAGTCTTTAACTGCTTGTACATTAGTAGATAAAGCAACAAAGTGTTTTGCTACATCTTCCTGTTTTCCAGCTTTTAAGAACCAGTTTTTTGCCGAATTTGCATTCGTCATTGTTTCCTGAGTCGTAAATGTTTTTGAAGCAATGATAAATAAAGTGGTTTCAGGATTTAAATTCTTCACCACTTCAGCGATATGATTTCCGTCTACATTTGAAACGAAATGAACATCCAATCTTGTTTTGAAATGCTTCATCGCCGAAACTACCATCACCGGTCCCAAATCTGAGCCTCCGATTCCGATGTTCACCACGTCAGTAATTTCTTTTCCGCTAAAACCTTTGTGATTTCCTGAAATAACGTTTTCAGAAAAAGATTTCATGTGATCCAAAACTCTTTTAATTTGAGGCTTGATATTTTCACCGTCAACCAATATTTCTTTATCAGAAAAATCCCTTAAAGCTGTATGCAGAACCGCTCTTCCTTCTGTTTCATTGATTTTATCTCCCGAAAACATTTTAGAAATCGCATCTTTTAACTGACATTCTTCTGCAAGATTTAATAACAATTCTTTTGTTCTTGTATCAATCAAGTTTTTAGAATAATCGAATAGAAAATTATCTTTTTTAATAGAATACTCTCCAAAACGATTCGGATTGTATTGAAAAAGGCTTCTCAACTCAAAATCATTGTTTCCGAAATGTTCGTCAAGTGCTTTCCAGCTATTGGTTTGGGTAGGGTTTATTTTAGATAGCATATTTAAAGTTTGCATTAGAACTAAAGGCTAGATTTAAAAAAATCACCTCAAATTCTTATTGATAAATTTTGATTTGCAAATTTACGGAATTTCGGGCAATGATGTTAATTGTGAATTAAAAATCAGTTGGCAACTTTTTGTTGAATTGCAGGATCGAATTTAATGAATACTTGAAAATGCTATTTCCTGTCAAAAAATGTTTCATACGATACAGGAGATTGGTTCAGGTAAAAGTGAGCGTAAATATCTTTGGGTCTGTCTTCTTTAAATTTTTGGTAATCATTAAAAGGTGCAAGACAATGAGGGCAGCAAAACGGATTATAATATTTAAATTCTCCATCTTGCGTTTTCGGAAGTCTCTTTTCCAGTTCCTCAAGCTTATTTTCATCAATGTCTTGTTGATAGTGATTAGGCATTTCCCGAAAAGTATCAAAACTTATCATTGTGGTTTCTTTGCTGTGAGTAGAATAAAAATACTGTGCATCTGAGAAACCTGCGTGATAAAAATCAACTGAAAAACTTTCATGGCAGTGATCGCAAACGCAGATCAGACGAATGTTTCCACCATCAAGATGACCGAAATAATGAAGTCCTCTCGCAATCATTCCGCGACCAAGCAGTTTTTCGTCATTTTCTTTTCGGTGTGAAAGATGAAACGGCTGAAATCTCACATATTCTTTATTTACATCTTTTTTGTATAGCAAATGTTCCATATCTACGTAGATTGCTCCTTCAATCTGAACCGAGAAATTTCCATGTACAGGGATTTCGCATTCAAATATTTGTCCATTCAGATTGGGGTTATCATTTTTTGGTTCTATTCTGAAAGTTTTAATCAGCTGGTCGTTTTCAAAAATTTTGATTTCGGGAATCGTGCCTTCCAACGTTATAATTTTAGTTTCTCTATCTGATATCCCAGAATATAAATGGTAATTTTGAATGTAAATTTCATTCCTTACAACTTCAATGCGTTTTTTACGTTTTTCTAAAAAGTCTTTTTGAATATCAGAAAGTCTATCCGTATTTTTTGTGGAAATATTCAGGTTATTACTTGTTAAAAGGTAGAAAACCAAAAGCAGCGCAAGAAAAAATAAGATTCCAATGATTAAAAAAGTTCCCATGCATTAAGTTTTAGCAAAAATAATTATTTGAATTCACGATATCATAAAATTAATTCTGAATTGTAAAAAAATCTTAGATTTGAAATGATAATTTAATCAATCTCAAAATGCAAAACAGAAGAACATTCATCAAAAAATCATCACTCGGATTGGGTTTATTTGCAATGCCAACTTCCGCTGCATTATTTTTTGATCAGGATTTCATCTCGAAAAGGCCAAAGTTAGCTGACCGAAAATTCACTTCGGTGGCCGTTGAAAATTCCATTAAAAATATTAAAAAATCAATCGCAGATCCAGAATTGGCGTGGATATTTGAAAACTGTTTTCCGAACACTTTAGATACGACAGTGAAATTTTATCAGAAAAACAATAAGCCTTTTACGTACGTGATCACGGGAGATATCGATGCGATGTGGCTTCGGGATTCTTCGGCGCAGGTTTATCCGTATTTGAGTCTGGCTAATGAAGATGAAAAACTGAAGAATCTATTGAAAGGCGTTATTAATAAACAGGTTGAATGTGTTCTACTTGATCCTTACGCAAATGCATTTTTTGATGATGCCAGTAAAATCAGCGAGTGGAAGGATGATTTAACCGAAATGAAACCCGGACTTCACGAGCGAAAATGGGAAATAGATTCTTTGTGCTACGTGATGCGTCTTTCGTACAATTACTGGAAAACAACGGGAGACGCTTCTGTTTTCGATGCTGAATGGAAAAAAGCAATGCTTTTAATTCTGAAAACTTTTAAAGAGCAACAGAGAAAAGATTCAAAAGGATCATATAAATTCCAGCGGGCAAATGGAAATCCTTTAGACACACAGTTTGCAGGTGGTTTTGGAAATCCTACAAAGAAAATTGGGTTGATTCATTCGATGTTCAGACCTTCAGATGATGCTACTTTTTATCCGTTTTTGGTTTCTTCGAATATGTTCGCTGTCGTTTCTTTGAGGGAAACTGCAGATGTTTTTTCTAAGATTTTAAAAGATGAAAATTCTTCAATTCAATTTATAAATTTAGCAAAAGAAGTAGATGAGACCATTCAGAAATATGCTATTTTAAATCATCCTACTGCCGGAAAAATCTATGCTTTAGAAATTGATGGTTTCGGAAATGCTTTGTTTATGGATGATGCCAATGTTCCGAATTTGCTCTCAATTCCTTATCTGGGTTATGCTTCAAAAGATGACGAGGTTTACAGAAATACGAGGAAATTTTCTTTAAGTAAAGCCAATCCATGGTTTAGTGAAGGAAAATTTGCCAAAGGAATTGGCGGACCGCACATTGGCGGACACAAAATCTGGCCCTTGGGTTTGATTATGCAGGCTTTGACAACTGATGATGACGAAGAAATCATTTCTGTTTTAAAAATGCTAAAAGCCACTCACGCAGGAACCGGATTTATCCACGAATCTTTCGATGTAGACAATCCGAAAGATTTTACGAGATCGTGGTTTGCATGGGCCAACACGCTCTTTGGTGAATTGATTCTTCACCTCCACAAAACAAAACCCGAAATCCTGAAACGAAAGTTTTAATCATAAAAAAACCTCCGCAAAAGCGAAGGCTCAGAAAAATCTATGTTGATAACCTAAAGGTTAGGATGCCGAATTCTGTTCTTTTGCCTGCTGAATTCTATTGTTAGATTTGTTTTTTCGGTAAAAGTAAAATGCGATGGCTGAAATTAATACAATTGGCCAAATCATAATTAATCCGACAATCAACTTCTGAATTAAATAATATCCTTCCACAAAAGTATTTTTAGCGCTGTAGAAGAAATTGAATTTATATTTGTTGTCAATGTTTTTCGAGTTGGTTACTGCAATTTCTGCAATGCGAAGTTTTGGTTCTTTAATGTAAATATCAATAGTACTGTATTTTAAATTGTCAGCCACATCAAGATTTGCGAGCTGTTGCTGATTTTCTTCAGACATGTTCTCATCGCTCATTTTCACTTTGTCTTTTGTGGTTTTAAGCTCAGAAATATTTTCACCAGTTTTCTTGATTCTTTTTCCTTCCAATTCTGCATATTTAATACTTGAAGTCACATCTTCGGCATTGATAATTCTTGAATTCAGGAACAATTTTTTATCATTAATTAGGGTTAAAAGTTCGCCCAATTTTGAAGTAGGAACTCTTACCTGCATAGAATTTTCAGTCTGATATTTTTTCACAAGCATTGCGTCTTCATCGGAAGTATTATAAGTTTCCTCTGAAATTACTCTGCTTTGTAAATCGCTGTGCGTAACAAATCCTCCAAGTTCCTGCACCGATTTCTCAATGGAAATGGTTGCGTCATAAACATCTTTTACTTCCATGTTTACATTGGCTGTCTTGATGAATTGCTTGTCTTTTACGGACATCGTAGCAACTGACGAAACGCTATCAGAAATATTTATCGAAGCTGAATCTGCTGCTACAGATATTTCATAATCACTCGTGGTTGCTTCACCTTTTTTACATGAATAAATTCCTGATAAAATTGCAGTTGCAATGGTTAATCTGATGTAAGTCGTTTTCATAGTATTGATTTTTTAATGTTTTGCTTACTTCAAAGTTGAGAACGAAACCTTTGTAATGTTTGAAAATGGAAAGTAAAAAATTTGTAAATAAATATTCAGTTTAAAATATTGTAAGTCAGTGTTTTGTAAAATGTCAAAGTCTGTATCTGTGGTATTTCGGATTGATTTTTGCTTAAATTTTACAAATCAAACCAAAATCAATATGTCTAATACTTTTTCCAAAATCAGAAACGCCATAGAATTATTTAAATCAATCGATTTTGATCAGCTAAGTCAAATTTCGCAAAAAGTAAATCTCCCCAAACTCATGGAAAACTTTTCCAAACTGGATGATAAACAACTCAGCGGGATGATGAAAATGTTTGATCCAAATAAGAAAAAGAAGGAGCTGCCACCAATTGACGGAGATTTCTACGATATTTACCACACTTTGACTCATGAACAAAGAGAAGTTCAGCTAAAAGTAAGAGCGTTCATGGAAAAAGAAGTGAAACCTTTAGTCAATCATTACTGGCTAAGAGATGAATTTCCACATGAATTAATTCCAAAATTTCAAAAGTTAGATATTTGTGGAGTAACATATGAAGGTTACGGTTGCAAAGGAATGCCCTTTCTGATGGAAGGTGTAATTGCAATGGAGATGGCAAGAATTGATGCATCAATCGCAACATTTTTCGGAGTGCAATCTGGTTTGGCAATGGGTTCCATTTATATTTGCGGTTCGGAAGAACAAAAACAAAAATGGCTTCCTCAAATGCAGAAGTTTGAAAAAATAGGAGCATTCGGTTTAACAGAACCTGAAGTGGGTTCCGGAGCGGCGGGAGGTTTGACGGTAACCTGCAAAAAAACTCCTGATGGATGGATCTTAAATGGTCAAAAAAAATGGATTGGTAATGCAACGTTTGCTGATTTAATTATAATTTGGGCAAGAGATTTAGATGATGGTGAAGTGAAAGGTTTTATTGTAGAAAAAGATAATCCCGGATATTCTGTTGAGAAAATTAAAGGGAAAATGGCCTTGAGAATTGTTCAGAATGGTTTGATTACCTTAAAAGACTGTATCGTAACGGAAGAAAACAGACTGCAAAATGCCAACTCATTCAAAGACACCGCAAAAGTTTTAAGAATGACAAGAGCTGGCGTTGCCTGGATGGCAACTGGTTGCGCAAGAGGAGCATATGAAAGTGCATTAGATTATACAAGAAAAAGAGAACAGTTCGGAAAACCGATTGCTTCATTCCAAATGATTCAAGGTCACTTGGTAGAAATGCTATCCAATTTAACTGCAATGCAGACGATGGTTTTTAGGCTTTCGGAAATGCAGGACGAAGGAATTTTAAAAGATGAACACGCTTCTTTGGCTAAAGTTTTCTGTACCATGAGAACCAGAGATATTGTTTCAAGAGCTCGCGAAGTTCTAGGCGGAAACGGAATTTTGCTTGAATATGATGTTGCAAGATTTGTTGCCGATGCAGAAGCTATTTATTCTTACGAAGGAACGAAAGAGATCAATTCACTGATTGTTGGTAGATCGATCACCGGTTTCAGTGCATTTGTGTAAAAAAGTGAATGGTCAATGGTCAATTCGCTTTGCTCGTCAATTTTTAAAATTCACTTGCGGAGCAGAATTCACCATTGACCATTAATCTTTTAGCTAATCAATGCTTTATATTTATCTTTATTATCGATAATCATCCAAAGATTAATGAGAAACAGAACTCCGGCAATAGCCATTCCTGTTGTGGATTTGTCGATTGTAAAAACATGAAGAATAATTCCTACCATTACCGGTAAAATTACGATTGCTCCTAAAGCTCTTGTTTTTGGGAAAATAAATAATAATCCTCCGATGATTTCGACAGCTCCCACTAATGGCATTAACCAATGTAAATTATTGAAAGCTTCGAAAACTTTCATCTGCTCCGGCGTAGGTTTTGGCATTGGCATATAATTGAGAAACTTGTTTAATCCGGCATTGATGAACATTAATCCGAAAAGTAGACTGATAATAAATTTAATAATTTTCATAAGATGATTTTTTTATTAAAATTAAATAAAATTCTAATTCATTGTCAAAAAATCAATTAAATTTCAAATTGTGTAAGAATTAATTATGTCTTAATCCATTTCTTTCAAAGTGATATTCTTGGATATTTTGTAAGTTTTTTTCTTTTTATGAGGTTTTTCGTCTTCGCCCAAAAGTTTTCCCCAAGGCTGTAGACCTTCCACTCTTTCAAAAATAATTTTAATAATGGCAATGGCAGGAATACACAGAAACATCCCTGAAATTCCCCAGAGGTGTTCTCCTAAAAGAATTCCTATAAAAGAAAATAGCGCATTGATTTTTACTTTTGAACCTACAACAAACGGAAGAATGATGTTTCCGTCAATCACATGTACAATGACATATCCGATAGCTACATAAACACAGCTAGAAACTGTACCGGTTGCAAATGCGATAAAACATGATATAATAAGCGAAATACAAATGCCTATGTAGGGTATTACGTTTAATAAACCAGTCAAAACACCCAGTAAGATGGCATATTTTACTCCTAAAATAGTCAAAACTGTTGTCGTTAAAACAGAGACAATCAATACCTGCAGACAAAGTCCGATAATGTATCTTTTGGTCATGATTCTTACCTCTGAAACAACTTCCTGAACGCTTGCTTTATGTTTTTCATTAAAAACATTGACGATGAAATTATTTAAAATTCTTCTGTAATTTAAGATGAAAATAAAGAATAAAATAAAGAATGCTAAAAATCCCAAACTTGAAGAGAAAATTCCAAACGTAAAGCCTAAAATAACGCCGGATGAAGATAAAAGCTTACTCAAACCCTGATCTAAATAGTTGAGCTGCTCATCTATTTTCACATTAAAAGTGTGAGAAACCCACTTCTGTAAATTATGAAAAACCGTATTAAACTGTTTTGTTAATTGAGGGACATCTCTGCTGAAACTTGAAATCTGTGAGCCGAAGAAAAATATCAATCCTGTAAGAATGACCAACAACATCGCAACAGATATAATTGTGGAAATAGACCTTGGTAATTTTAGTTTTCTTTCTAAAAAATTCGCAATTGGCAAAAAAAGCATCGCCATCAGAAATGCCAGAAAAAAGGGAGCTAAAATGCTTTGTCCTAAGTTGATGAGGTATCCGATTCCGATAATCGAGATAACTGCGAGTGCGAGTTTTAGAAGAAAGGGTAGTTTAAAAAGGTTCATGAGGAAGTTTTTCTACACATAACAAAAACCTCACCGTTTACGATGAGGTTATAAATTTATAAATAAAAATTTTATTTTTCGATTGCCAGTTCAAGAACTTCAGTCATCCAGTTCACGTAGTTTACTTTTAAATTTTTCAGATAATCCTGTTTGATTTCTTCCACATCTTTTCTGTTTGCCTCGCAAAGAATAACTTCTTTAATTCCTGCTCTTGTTGCGGCAAGAAGCTTTTCTTTAATTCCGCCTACAGGAAGCACTTTTCCTCTCAAAGTAATTTCACCGGTCATTGCCAGATGAGGTCTTACTTTTTTATTTCTGAAAGTAGAAACCATAGAAGTCAGCATTGCAATTCCGGCAGAAGGCCCGTCTTTTGGTGTTGCGCCTTCAGGAACGTGAACGTGAATGTTTTTCTTTTCTAAATCATCTTCTGTAATTCCTAAATCTTCATGTTTAGCTTTAATATATTCCAAAGCAATCGTCGCAGATTCTTTCATTACCGTTCCCAGATTTCCGGTCATCGTAAGATTTCCTTTTCCGTTGCTGGTAATGCTTTCTATAAATAAAATATCACCTCCAACGCTCGTCCACGCCAATCCTGTTACTACACCTGGAACGTCTGTTAGTTCAGACAAACTTTTCGGTCTTGGAACACCTAAAATTTCATCTACTTTTTCAACGGAAATTTTAGCGTCATACTCTTTCATCATAGCGGTTTGCAGGGCAACCCAACGAGCAATTCCGGCAATTCTTTTTTCTAAAGATCTCACACCGCTTTCTGAAGTATGCGCTTCAATAATATGTTTTAACTCAGGATTTCCTAATTTGAAAGATTTTGCCGTCAAACCGTTTTCTTCCTGCTGTTTTTTAATTAAATGTCTCTTAGCAATTTCAATTTTTTCCTCCAAAGTATAACCCGCAATCTGAATTATTTCCATTCTGTCTAAAAGCGGAGTTTGTATGGTTGAAAGTGAATTTGCCGTCGCCAAAAACATTACTTTAGACAAATCATAACCCATCTCAAGGAAATTATCATAGAAAGCATTGTTCTGTTCAGGGTCAAGAACTTCAAGTAACGCCGAACTAGGATCGCCGTGCATTCCTTTTCCTACTTTATCAATTTCATCTAAAACGATCACAGGATTTGATGTTCCCGATTTTTTAATGGATTGAAGAATTCTTCCCGCCATCGCACCAATATAGGTTTTTCTGTGGCCACGAATTTCGCTTTCGTCATGAAGCCCGCCCAAAGAAACACGTACGTATTTTCTTCCCAAAGCATCGGCAACCGACTTCCCAAGAGAGGTTTTACCCACTCCCGGAGGCCCTACCAATAATAAAATTGGGGATTTCATGTTATTTTTTAATTTTAAAACAGCCATGTGTTCCAAAATTCTTTTCTTAATATCTTCTAAACCAAAATGAGCTTTATCTAAAACTTTTTCAGCCTTTTCAATATCAAAAGTATCTTTGGTAAAGGTTTCCCAAGGAAGATCTGTGAAGAAATCCAAGTAATTTCTTTGAACATTGTAGTCGGGAGAATTCGGATTTTGTCGCTGCAATCTTCCTATTTCTTTTTGGAAATGTTCTTCAACTTCAGGTTTCCAGGTTTTTGTACTTGCTTTTTTTATTAAATCTTCCACATCACTTTCTGGTCCGCCACCCAACTCATCCTGAATGGTTCTGATCTGCTGATTCAGAAAATATTCTCTTTGCTGTTTATCAAGATCTTTCGAAGTTTTCTGGTGGATCTGATTTCTCAATTCCAGTTTTCTGAAATCCTCATGCATCATTTCGTAGCACTTGTTGGCTCTTTCCATGAGGCTTTTTTCCTCCAGCAATTTTTGTTTTTCTGCATAAGGGAAACTTGCATTGGTACAGATAAAGTTTAATAAATCATCATTGCTATTGATGTTTTTTATAGCAAAATTAGCCGCATTAGGAATGTTTGGATCCAACTCTATGATTTTTAATGCTAAATCTTTTACGTTTTCAAGTAACGCTTCGTATTCCTCTTTATTTTTAGCTTTTGAATCTTTTAATCTTGTGATTTCAGCTTTAAAATAAGGTTTGCTGCCTGTGATTTTTTTTATTTTAAATCGATGGAAACCTTTAGTAATCGCCGTAACATTTCCTTCAGGAAGTTTAATGATTTTAATGATTTTTGCTAAAGTACCAATCTGATAAAAATCTTTTTCCGTAGGTTGCTCAATATCGGAGTTTTTCTGACTTACGATTCCGATAAAATCGCCGTTTTGTTGAGCTTCTTCAAGAAGTTGTATAGACGTTTTTCTTCCTGCTGTAATCGGGATGACCACATTCGGGAACATCACCATATTTCTAACAGGAAGTATCGGGAAAATAATCTGCTCAGAGTTTTTTGCGCTTTCGTCAATATCAGAAAGATTAATCTCTTCGGTTACAATATCAAATCCGTCGCCCAAGATTTCATCAAAATTTATATCTTCAAATTCTGTCATAATAAGTTAAATGACAAATTGTCATTTATAGTTTTAATCGTTAAAGGATAAAATCAAAATATGTTGAACAATAGCTTTACATATAATGTGTACGTAATTTTTCACAATACTTATGCCATTTGTTTTTTAATAAAAAATACGGTCAAAATTTCCATATTATGCGATATTAAATTTTAAAAATTAAAAAACCATCTTATATTTCTGTAATTTCTTAAAAATGTGTATTTTCGCACACTGATATAAAACTATATTTATAAAATGGCAATTTTAGGACAGATTAGGAGTAGACCTTGGCTTTTGATGGGAATGATCGCATTGGCGCTATTGGCGTTTTTGGTAAACCCAGAAAGTCTCGATAAAGTTTTTGGAAAAAATCCTGATATTTTAGGAAAAGTAAATGGTGAGAAAATTACCCGTGAGGAGTATAATGACCAGCTTTTCGTATTACAACAGCAGGCTGAGCAACAGCAACAGCCAAAAACCGGACTCGAAGAGCAGGCTTGGCAATTGCTTGTGCAATCAAAATTGGTAAAGCAGCAATTTGAAAAAATGGGATTTGAAATGACAGACGATTTGTTCTGGAACCAAATTCAGTTTGACCAAATGTTTGCTCAAAATCAACAGCTTTTTGACGAAAAAGGTAATTTCAAACTTCAGGAATTGAAGAAAGAAATTGAAACTCTACAAAATACAAGCCCTGAAGGATACGCTCAATGGTTGAAAACCAGAAAAACAATTGAGTACAGAATTATGGCAAGACAGGTTTTTGCTAATATTTCTACAGGTATCACGACTGGTAAAAAGGAGGCTGAGGAATTAATGAAAGAAAGAGATCAGTTAGCTGATATTGATTTTGTAAAAGTTGACTACGCTTCTTATCTTCAAAAAAATAAAATAAAAGTTACTACTGAAGATTTAAAGAAATACATCGACCAACATCCTGTAATGTTCAAAACTGAGCCTAGCAGAAACTTGGGAATTGTATTTTTCCCTTCACAGCCAAGCCCAGCAGATGATGCAGCGGTATTGAAAGATATTACCAAAGTATTCTCAATAGGTACAGACGAAAGCGGTGGAAAAGAGAACTTCATGAATACTACAAACGATTCTATGTTTGTAATGGCAAATTCTGATATTCCTTTTAATAATCAATATGTTCCGGTTAACCAAATGCCTCAAGGTTTAAAAGGTAAATTGGAAACGGCTGCGATTGGTCAGACTTTCGGTCCTTACAAAGAGCAAAACTTATATGTTGTTTCTAAATTAGTAGACAAAAAAGCTTCAGATTCTACTTTGTCTAAGCACATCTTGATTGCTTACAAAGGAGCTGAAAGATCTACTGCTACAAGAACAAAAGAGCAAGCGAAGAAAATTGCTGATAGTTTAATGGCGACAATCAAAGGAAATCCTGCGAAATTTGCAGAAGGTCTTAAATTGTCTGATGAACCAAACGCTGTTGAAAGAAATGGTAGCGTGGGTTGGACGACTCCTCAAAGTCAGTTTGCACCTCAGTATTTGTCTTTCTTAGCAAATAACGCTAAAGGTTCTACAGGTCTTGCTGAAACAAGTTTTGGTTACCATATCATCAACGTAGAAGATAAAAAAGCAGGAGCCATGGGTTACAAAGTAGCTCACCTGGTAAAAACTATCAAGCCTTCTGATGCTACAGAAGCTACAGTTGATAAAAATGCAAGAAGATTCATTCAGCAAATTCAAGGGAAGTCATTCAATGATTTTGTGAACATTGCTAAAAAATCTAACTATCAATACTCGAATGCAAAATCTGCGAAGAGATTTGACGGTCAGTTACAAGGTTTAGGAACTGATAAAGATGCTGAAATCATCACTTGGGCATTTGATAAGAAAAGAGAAAAAGGAGATACAGAATTCTTTACAGTAGAAGGAACAGGAGATAAAGTAGTTGTCTACTTAAACGGAAAACAAGAAAAAGGTCTTGCTGATCCTGAATCTGTAAGAGATCAGATCGAAACTGTTGTTATGAATAAATTGGCAGCAAAACAAATCTCAGATAAGATTGGTAAAGCGACAAGTTTAGATCAGGTTGCTAAAACTTTTGCTACTACTAAACAAACTGCGCAGGTTAATTTACTAAACCCATCAGTTGCAGGAGCTATGGAGCCTAAAGTTGCAGGTGCTGCATTCGGAGTTAAAAAGGGAGCGATTTCTAACGCTATCGAAGGTGGAACTGGAGTTTATGTTTTAGTGAAAAAGAACGAAACAATCAACAAACAAGCAGGAGATGCTAAACAATTTACAGAATCTGTTACACAGAGAAATGCAGGAATGTTTGGTCAGGCTTGGTTGAAGAGTTTACAAGATAATGCAGACATTGATGATTATAGAATCGAAATCTGGAGCAAGCTTGGAAATCAACAATAAGATATCTAAAATCAACAATATTAAAAGTGGCAGAGTTTTTGCCACTTTTTTTGTGTTTAACCCATAGCGATAGAGAAAAACATTAATTTAAATGTACTATATTTGCTTATTAGAAAAAATATAAAAAGTGAAGTTCAGTAAAGAAATAAAAGCTGGTCTAATAGCGATTTTAGCTGTTGTCGGCTTTGTCGTTTTGTTCCAATTCATGAAAGGCAGAAGCCTTTTTACTACCGACAATATATTTTATGCTAAATACGATAACGTTGAGGGGCTTACGCAATCTTCACCGGTTTCTATCAATGGTTTAAAAGTAGGGCAGGTGGACAAGATTATACCACAAACATCAAAGGATGGTAAAATTCATTTTATCGTTAAGATTACTGTTGATGATAACTTTCAATTTTCCAAAAATTCAAATTTGGAGATTTTTGAACCGAGTTTGATGGGTGGTAAAGAAATGAGAGTAAACTTGTTTTACGGAGGTCCTACTGCAAAAGATGGTGACACTTTAAAAGGTGCTTTCAAATTAGGAATGATGAACAGTCTTTCTTCTCAGGTGGGTCCGGTAAAAGATCAGTTACAAACTGTTTTGCACAGAGTAGATTCTTTGATGGTGAATGCCAACCAAGTGATGAACGAGCAGAACAGAGAGGAGATTAAAATTTTACTTCACAATCTTAATAAAACAGTTGGTGCTTTAGAAACTACAGCAGGAAGTGTTAACAAATTAGTTGGAAATAATGATCCTAAGCTTCAAAAAGTTCTTGATGAGGCTAGTCTTACAATGAAAAGTGGTAAAGTTACTTTAGATAAATATGGTAATTTAGCTGAGAGTATTGATACTCAAAAATTGAATGCTACAATTGCTAATTTAGATAATACTGTTGGGCAATTAAACAAAGTTGTTTCCGGGATTGACAGAGGTGAGGGAAGTTTAGGGAAAATCATGAAAGATGATCAGTTATACAATAATCTGAATGCTGCTTCTACAAACCTAAATGCTCTTATTGAAGATTTAAAAGCTAATCCTAAGAAATACGTTAATTTCTCAGTATTTGGTAAGAACAGTAAAGACTAATTTCATCATTATGCAATATCTTGACAATATTATTTTTCTGATTCTATTAGTTGCAGGTTTTGGGTTATTCGGGAAAAGCCTTTTTAAGATTTATAGAAATATCAGATTAGGAAGAGAAATCAACCGCAGCGACAGAAAACCTGAACGTTGGGAAACTATGGCTCGTGTTGCAATGGGTCAAAGCAGAATGGTGAAAAGACCTGTAGCAGGTATTCTTCACCTTTTTGTGTATGTAGGTTTTGTGATTATTAATATCGAATTACTCGAAATTATTGTTGATGGAATCTTTGGAACACATCGTTTCCTTGCAACGATTTTCGGACATACTTTCTATAATATTTTTACAGCAACTTTAGAAGTTTTAGCAATACTTGTAATCATTGGTGTTGTATTGTTTTTCATTCGAAGAAATTTCTACGGAGTTAAGCGATTAACAATGAAAGAACTTTTCGGGTGGCCAAAAAATGACGCCAACTGGATCTTGATCATTGAGTTTGCCTTGATGGTTGCTTTCTTTAGTATGAATTCTTCAGACTTAATCTTACAAAAGAGAGGAGTTTTAGCAGAACATGGTAGTTTTCCTATCAGTCAAATTACTTTAGTTCCATTTTTAGAAATTTTCAACTTCGACAGCGGGTTTTTGGTTTTTGTTGAAAGATTTGCATGGTGGTTTCACTTTGTGGGAATTTTGTTCTTCATGAACTATCTTTATTACTCTAAACATTTACACATCATTTTAGCGTTCCCAAGTACTTGGTACGCCAATTTAGATTTGTATGGAAAATTTAATAATTTAGATTCTGTTACTGCAGAAATCAAATTAATGATGGATCCAAATGCAGATCCTTACGCCGCTCCGGCAGAAGGTGCTGTTGCAGAAGCTCCTTCAAAATTTGGTGCTGAGGATGTTTTTGATTTAAATCAGGTTCAATTATTAAATGCCTATTCTTGTACAGAATGTGGTCGTTGTACTTCTGTTTGTCCGGCAAATATTACAGGTAAAAAACTTTCTCCAAGATTGATTTTAATGAAAACCAGAGATCGTCTGGAAGAAGTTGGAAGAAATATTGATAAAAACGGAAAGTTTGAAGATGACGGCAAGAAATTGCTGAACGATTATATCACAAAAGAAGAACTTTGGGCTTGTACTACTTGTAATGCTTGTACTGAGGCTTGTCCGGTATTGCTAGATCCGCTTTCTATCATTTTCGAAATGAGAAGATTCTTGGTAATGGAACAGTCTGCGGCCCCACAAGAGTTGAATCTGATGATGACCAACGTAGAAAACAATGCTGCACCATGGCAGTATAATCAGGCAGACCGTCTGAATTGGGCAAATGATTAATTATTTGTAAAAAGATTTAGTTAATTTATTTCCCGAAAATTTAATTAAAATTAATACAAAATACATTTTATAACAAAATGGATTTCACTATAAAAACAATGGCAGATTATGCTGCCGAAGGAAAATCGCCTGAAGTTTTGTTTTGGGTTGGCTGTGCCGGAAGTTTTGACGACAGAGCAAAAAAAATTACCAAAGCATTCTGTAAAATTCTGAATAAAATCGGGGTTGAATTTGCCGTTCTCGGACAGGAAGAAAGCTGTACAGGTGACCCCGCAAAAAGAGCAGGGAACGAATTTGTTTTCCAAATGATGGCAATGACGAATATTGAAGTTCTGAATGCCTATGATGTTAAAAAAATTGTAACGGCCTGCCCGCACTGCTTCAATACCCTGAAAAATGAATATCCAAATTTAGGAGGGAATTATGAAGTGATTCATCATACTCAATTTTTAAAACAATTGATGAATGAAGGAAGACTGAAAATTGAAGGTGGAGCTTTTAAAGGAAAAAAAATTACGTTCCACGATCCTTGTTATTTGGGAAGAGCAAATGGCGAATATGAAGCACCGAGAATGCTTTTAGAAAAGCTGGATGCCGAGTTGGTGGAGATGAAACGTTGTAAAACAAACGGTCTATGTTGTGGAGCAGGAGGTGCACAGATGTTCAAAGAACCTGAAAAAGGGAATAAAGACATCAATGTTGAAAGAACTGAAGAGGCGCTTTCGTTTGAACCTAAAATCATCGCAACGGGTTGTCCGTTTTGTAACACGATGTTGACGGATGGTGTAAAGCATTTCAATAAAAATACTGAAGTAGAAGTAAAAGATATTGTAGAACTTTTGGCTGAGGCTGAGGATTTGTAAAACTGGCCTTTTAATAAAATATAAAACTCAGGATTATTCTTGAGTTTTTTGTTTAAAAATATTGAATCAATAAAATTGCGTAATTTTACTCTTTAAAATGTATTGGAAATGAAAATTGAAGAATCAAATATAGTAGAAGCTGAAGACTACAGAGTCATTATATATCCTGCTTCAAGAGCTTTTACCACAAAAGAAGCAAAAGTTATTACAGAAAAGCTGTATGACTTTCTTGCAGGATGGGCAGCTCACGGAAAACCTCTTTCATCGTCTTTTAAAATTGAAAAAAATCAGTTCATCGTTATCTGTGTTGATGAGGAAAAGGAGATGGCATCCGGTTGCAGTATTGATGCTTTAGGCAAGATTATGAGAGAAATTGATGAGGAATATCAATTGGGATTATTTGACCGTATGAAAGCAAGCTTCATAGAAAAAGGTGAAGTAAAAACATTAAAATTAATAGACTTTAAAAATAAAATAAGAAGCGGAGAATTGTCAAAAGAAATTGAAGTTTTTGATTTTTCGAAAAATACTTATCTTGAGTTTTTAGGAAATTTTCTACTTCCTTTTAATAGAAGCTGGGCAGCCGGAATTAAATAATTATTTAATTTTTGTACAAAAGTTCATCATTTGAATTAAAATATTCAGCTGTAATACTATGAATAACGATAATGTTAAAGATTTCTACAATGATTTCGTAAACTACCAGACAAATTCAGGAATCAACGAAAGAATCTACACTTTATATAAAAAAATGCGATCTCTGAACCTTGTGTCTTCTTCAAATGTTTTGGAGCTGGGGTGTGGAATCGGCGTAATGACTAAATTATTATCCAATACGGTAAAAGAGGGATATATAGAAGCTGTGGATTTAAGTGATAAGTCAATAGAATTAGCAAAATCAAAACTTGAGAAAAAAAACATTTCTTTTTTTGTAGGTGATGTTGTACATTATATTCCCCAAAAAAAGAACTATGACTTTATAACTCTATTTGATGTTATTGAGCATATTCCGATAGAAAAGCATTTTGATCTTTTTAAAAATTTGGCAAAATTATCAGATGATAATACCAAGATAGTTATCAATATTCCTAATCCTGAGTTTATTGAGTACTTAACGAAAAATGATCCGTCATCTTTGCAAATCATTGATCAGCCCATACCTTTGAGAACTATTTTAACGAACGCCGAAACGAACGGACTTCAAATACTTAATTTCGATACCTATAGTATTTGGGTTGAAAATGATTATCAGTTTATAGTTATTCAGAAAAAAACAGATTATGATAAAATTTTTGTTAATGACAAACGAACGGTACTTCAAAAAATAAATCATAGACTAAATAGTCTTTATATACAATTTAAATATGGTGGTCAGTAAAATGCGCAGATTATGATTGTTTAGCCATATTAAAAATACATTTTTTAACTGATCATTAATGAAGCATAAAGTTTTATTTATTTCATCTTGGTTTCCGAATAAACTAGAGCCTACCAATGGAAACTTTGTGCAACGCCATGCAGAAGCGGCATCTTTAATATGCGATGTTGAGATTTTACATGCAATAGGAAACTTTCAGCAATCAGAAAAGTTTATATTTGATGACCAAGTCATTAATAATATCAGAACATTAATTGTTTACTATAAAAATTCAAAAAATCCTCTTCAGAATTTTTATAGAAGAATGATTGCTTATAAAAAAGGCTTCCATCAACTTCAATATCCAGATCTTATTCATGCAAATGTTTTGCATAACTCTATGTTTTTTGCTGTGTATCTTAAAAAAAAGTTTAAAATACCTTTTATTATAAGTGAACATTGGAGTGCCTTAAAAATAGAAAATCAATATAAAACATCTTTTATTATTAAATTAGTTGCTAGGTTGATTGGTAATCAGGCTTATAAGATTCTTCCTGTTACTAAGAACCTACAAAAAAGTTTAGAAAAATTAGGAATTAGAACCTCAATGGAAGTAATTCCGAATGTGGTAAATACAAATCTTTTTTTTCCTGCAAAAAAAAGTACAGAAAAATTTACCTTTATACATGTTTCAAATCTCACAGATAATAAAAGTGCAGATAAAATTTTAAATGTTGCTATTAAACTTTTAAAAAAAGGCTATTCTTTTAAACTGCAGATTGGTGGTGACGGCGACACTTCTGAATTAAAAAAAATAGTTAAAAATAACAACCTCGAATCTGTAATTGAAATTTTTGGAATTCAGACTCTTCCTCAAATTGCAGAAAGAATGCAGCGGTCTGATTGCTTTATTCTTTTTAGTGATTATGAAAACCAGCCATGTGTAATTGCAGAATCTTTTGCGAGCGGAATTAGAGTGATTTCTACCAATGTTGGCGGCATATCTGAGTTTTTTCCAGATGATTTTGGAATTTTGCTCGAAAATAAAGAAGAAGACTTACTTAAAAATGCTATGCTAAAAATGTTGATGAGTGAGAAAAAGCATGACCCTTTAACATTGAAAATCTACGCAGAAAAGACTTTCTCACAAGAGACAATCTCTGAAAATTTTTTAAAAATATATAATGAAACATTGAAATGAATCAGGGATTTTCAATTTTAATTAATAATAGCCAACCTCAGATTAAAAGTTTTTTTCAAAAAGAAACTTATGATTCTTTCTACGTTGAAACGCCAGAATATTATGTTATTCTTGAAGGTGTGGTTCTCAATAAAAAAGTATTGTTGAAAGATTCATTTACAAATGATTTCCCTCAGCTTTTTATCAGTACATATCATAAAGTCGGTTGGCGCGTATTGCAGGATCTTGAAGGCGAGTTCAGAGGTTGCATTTGGGATAAAAAAGAAAATAAAATCCTTGTATTTACGAATCCCACATCTAGTCAACGTGTTTTTTATTCAAAAATAGATTCACTTATTTTTATCGATTCAGATTTGGTGAGAATGAGTGAAACAATTAAAGAAAATAACATTTCTATTAGTCCTGATATTACCTCACTCTATCAAATTTTAGCAATTGGAAATTTATTAGAGAACAGAACTCCAATTGAAAATATATACAAAGTTTTAGATGGTCATTTTTTAACGATCGACTGTAAAACACAATCGATTATTGAAAGAGAATATTTTGATATCGCTCAAACAGAATATTTTTCAAATTCCAAAGAGGTGGCAGTAGATCAAATCCATGAAGTTTTTGCGGCTGGTGTAAAAATGGAATATGAAAAAGATTTAGAGTACAATACGTCACATTTGGCATTGTTGAGTGGCGGATTAGACAGCAGAATGGCAATGATGTATGCTATCAAAGAAGGTTTTGAAATTGGTTCAACTCTTTGTTTTTCTCAGTCAGAGTATCTTGATGAAAAAATTTCGAGAAAGATAGCTGCAGATTATGACTTAGATTATGAGTTTATACCGCTTGATAGTGGCTTATTTTTAAAAAAAATAGATGAGCTTACAAGAATCTCTGAGGGTTGTATACATTTTATAGGAGGTATACATGTAAGTCATGCAGTAGATAATTTGAAGTACAGAGATTTTTCGCTTTTTCACGGCGGGCAAATAGGAGATGGAATATTGGGAGGTTTCAATTCTGAACCCCGACGAAAATCACCTTCTCATTATAAGATTATTGTGAATTCAGATTTTCTTCCCCACATACAATCCAATATTGACTCTGTTTTAAAAAAACATGATCGTGAAGAAATCTTTTTACTAAAAAATCTCGCCTATAATAGGACAGTTCTGGGCTCGCAGGTTCTCCGGCAGAAAGCGTATATGGTATCACCTTACATGACCAAAGATTTTATGCAATTGTCTGTTAGCCTTCCTGAAGAGTGGAAGTTTAAGCATAAACTGTATCAACAATGGCTTTTAAAACATTGTAAAGAAGCATCTAAATACACTTGGGAAAGAACTTTAATGAAACCAGATGCTCAATGGAAAATAAGGTTTGGTGAGAAGTATTTGAAAGGTGCTCGTAAAGCTTTTTATCAGAAACTACTAAACAAGCCGAAAAAAACCAGTATGTATCCTTATCAGTTTTATTTTGATAATGATATATCTATACAGCGGTATTATTCAAATTATTTCACAGAAAATATTGATCGTCTGGAAAATTATATTGAATTGCAAAACGATGTGAAATCTCTCTTTAGTTCATCTTCATTTTTTGAAAAAGCCTACGCAATCAATATTTTATCTATTTTTAAGCTATATTTTTAAATGAAAAGCTTACTATTTTTCTTGCAAAACTTTCTTAAAAATGAGGGACATTATGTTTTGACTTCATTATTGATTGCTAAAATATGTGGACTTTTATCATCTCTTTTTATCATTAAAATACTCCCAACAGAAGATTTTGGTAAGCTGAGCATAGTTGCGGCGGTTTTTTCTATTTTATCTGCATGCAGTGGTTTTGGGAGTCATCAGAGTTTATTGAGATTCGGCTCTATTTCCGATCTGGAAGCAGAAAAGAATAGCCTATCTGCTTATCTTTTTAGAAAAGGGTTTTATTATCAAATTTTATTATCAATAATTTTTTTGATAGTCAGTTTTTTTTACATTACAAAATATGAAGATATTTTCTATATTTTTTTGTTTTTTTGTGTTCGTCTTATCGGCTTTTATTTTTTTACTTATGTGCAATCAGATCTTAGAGTGTATAATAAAAACAGAGAGTTTGCTAGGTTTAATAACTTTTTAAGCATATATGGGCTTTTAATTCTGCTAATTCTAACCTATTTTTTTCAATTGAAAGGGTATCTCATTGCGATGGCTTTTACTCCTTTTTTGTCTTTGTTTTGGTTGGAAAAATCAAGAATGAATACTGTAAAGTTGTCTGATAGTTTTAATTTGAAAGAAATTAAACAATACGGATTTAATACTTCTGCAACAACCTTACTCTCCGATGCTCTTTTTTCAATAGATATCATTATCCTAAGTTTTTTACTCAATGAAGATGCAGTGGCAGACTACCGAGTAGCTATTTTGATTCCTTCAAATGTTACATTTTTAGCATTGTCTTTTATGCAGAGTGATTTTCATACTTTGGCAAAGAACTATCAAAACCGCAGTTTTCTTAAAAGCTATATCATCGGATATTACAAGTTTTTTATTCCAATTTGTCTGCTTATCTTTATAATAAGTGCATTATTTAGTAAAGAAATTCTGATAGTAATATCCAAAGAAAAGTATGCAGAAAGTTCTTATGTGTTTGTGATTTTCATGGCAACTTTTTTAATGAATATTTTGTTTAGAAATCTTTATGGGAATCTACTATCTGCAATAGGTAAAATGTCTGTCAATACAAAAGGCTCGGTGATTTCATTCATTACACTTATTGTATTTTCTTTCTTTTTAGTTCCAAAGTATCATGTTTTAGGAATGGCAGTTTGTGTTTCTGTGACTTTATTAAGTTCGGGATTTTTCTATTTTTATCATTTTAATAAATATTTAAAGAATCTAAAATAATTATCTTTGCCATATGAAGAATCTACTTTTTGGAATTTTATTGGGATGTTTTGCGCTTATCAGTTGTACGAGTGATGAAGATTCTTTTCAAAAAATAGATCAGACGATTCATTTTTATATTGAGGATGTTGCGGGTAAAGATTTATTAATACCGAATACCATTGGGGCTTACACCTCTGTCTCTATGAACGATGTTTTGGCGGCAACAGACGTTGCGCCTGTGAGCTTTTCTCCGAAAACAGATCCGAATTCTAGAAATTTGCTTGAGTATGTTGCGGGAGCCACCAGACAATTACAAAGCGGAGAGGCTTCTGATGACAGAATTTATCGTTCCCGAATTCGGGTGGCACTCACCAAAAAGTTGACTGACTCTACTTTTGCGGAGCCTGTAAATGATACTTTAGAAATTCTTTACCATTGGACTCCGGAAGTTTTTTCGGTTTCTAAAGTTTCTTATAACAATTCTGAATTACCATTAACAAAAGATTCAGAAAATCGTAATGTGGTGAAAATCACAAAATAATATTTAAATTTGCATAAATCTGTTGGATGATGGAAGCGGAACGATAGAAAGTCCTGTAACACCCAACAACAAACATCTAACACCCAACAACATACAAAAATGTTACAAGTCAATTTTTTGCGCGAAAACAAAGAACGCGTTTTAGAAGGTCTTCAAAAAAGACAATTCAAGGGTCTTGAGTTGGTAGACGAAGCTATCGTTACTGACGAAGAGAGAAAAAGAATTCAGTTTGAATTAGATTCTCAACTTTCAGAAATCAATAAAATCTCCAAAGAGATAGGTATTCTGATGAAAGAAGGGAAAAAAGAAGAAGCTGAAGCCTCAAAATCTAAAACATCACAGTTCAAAGAGTCGAGCGCAGAATTGAAGTATCAATTGGAAGTTATCGAGAAAAAATTATTAGATATTCTGTATCAAATTCCAAACGTGCCTTACGAATTGGTAAAAGCGGGAGTTTCTGCAGATGACAACGAAATTATTTATCAGTCTCATGATGTGGAAGGTTTAGGAGAAGGTGCAATTCCTCATTGGGAATTGGCAAAAAAATATAATTTAATTGATTTTGAATTAGGTGTAAAAATAGCAGGTGCTGGTTTCCCTGTTTATTTTGGGAAAGGTGCGAGATTGCAGAGAGCTTTGGTTCAATATTTTTTAGATAAAAATGTAGATGCAGGTTATCTGGAAGTGAATCCGCCTCACGTTGTGAATGAAGCTTCAGGTTACGGAACAGGTCAGTTGCCTGACAAAGAAGGGCAGATGTACTACATCAATGCAGATGATGTGTATTTAATCCCAACAGCGGAAGTTCCGGTGACGAATTTATACCGTGATGTTTTGTTGGATGAAAAAGATCTTCCAATTAAAAACACGGCATTTTCTCAGTGTTACAGAAGAGAAGCGGGAAGTTACGGAGCTCACGTAAGAGGTTTGAACCGTCTTCACCAATTTGAAAAGGTAGAAATTGTAAGATTAGAAAAACCAGAAAATTCTTATGTCGTTTTGGAAGAAATGGTAGAGCATATCAAAGAAATCCTTACAGATCTTGAATTGCCTTACAGAGTTTTAAGATTGTGCGGTGGCGATACAGGTTTTGCTTCAGCAATGACGTATGATTTTGAAGTTTGGAGTGCAGCTCAGGAGAAATGGTTGGAAGTAAGTTCAGTTTCAAATTTTGAAACGTTCCAGGCCAACAGACTGAAGTGTCGTTACAAAGCTGACGGAAAAACTCAGTTAGTTCATACTTTGAACGGTTCTGCAATGGCTTTGCCGAGAATTATGGCAGCATTGCTTGAAAATAATCAGACTGAAGAAGGAATTAAGCTTCCAAAGAAAATCGCTGAGTATGCGAAGTTTGAATTGATTAATTAAAACTTAGATTTATATAATGAAACCACCGATTTTTCGGTGGTTTTTTTGTTTTAAAATCTATGTTTTAATTAAATTTTATTTGTGAGGGTTATTTTTTTTTGCTGATAATAATATGAAAGTTGAAACTAAATAATCAAATCCTCTCTTCTTTTTTTCCAACTTTCTAGAGTTTTAATAATTCTATGAATAAATACTTTTAGAAAATTTAATACGACATATCAATTTATTTTTAATTTAAAATTTTCAATTGCTATTTGCTATATATTCTTATATAATTCAAATTTTATAAAAATTATAAATTAATAATATTTTACTCGTGATTTTTGCAAATTCATTATTTTCAATGAATGGTGATGAATTTTGAGAATTTATTTGCAAATAATAGAAATATTTATATTTTTGCCATTACTATGTGATTCGTTACTCAAAAAAACTTACATAATGATCAATGATATTTCAAAGAAAATAATAAATATTAGTGAATTCAAGATTGAAGAACTTGAAGAAAGATTAGAATTAGGAAGCTGGGCTGGAGGAGATGGTGGAAATGGCGGAAATGGTGGAAATGGTGGAAATGGCTGTTGCAATAATAATAGTTGTGACTGTGGCGGAGGAGCAAACACTGGCGGAAATGGTGGAAATGGTGGAAATGCTGGAAGTGGTGGAAATGGTACTATTGGTACATCTACAACTACAATTGAACCCCAAAAACCAACAACATCAACTCAGTAGTATTCCGAAATAAACAAAATTTGTAAATATTCTTAACAATTATTAAAGAAATTAAAATTCAAGAATTAGAAGAAAGATTAGAATTAGGTATTTGGCTTGGTGGAGAGAGTTCATCCGGTGATTGTAATGCAACTGGTTGTGGCGGTAGTGATGGTGGTAGTGGAGAAGGAACTATTACAATAGGAGATGGAAATAGTGGGACATCGACTCCAACAACACAACAACCTACCACAACAATAGATTCTTCAAAATAAATATTTTAGAAACATTTTTTAACAATTAAATATATTAACTATTATGAAAAAAGAAATTAGAATTCAAGAATTAGAAGAAAGACTAGAATTGGGAAGCTGGGTTGGAGGTGATGGAGGTGATGGAGCTGCCGGAGGAAGCGGAGCTTCTGGAAGTGGTGGAAATGGTGGAAACGGTGGAAACGGTGGAAACGGTGGAAATGCTGGTGATGGTACTATTGGTATTAATGTTGGTGGAGGAACAAAGCCTTCAGTTCCAACAACTACAACTACAACTGTCGAACCTTCAAAATAAAATTTATAATTTTTAATTTTGACCACTTATTTTTAATAATAAGTGGCTTTTTGTATGAATATAGAAAGTCTAATACCTAATATACATAACTCTTTTTCTGTTGTTGAAAAAGAGAATGAAAATGTTTTATTAATAATTGAAATTGATAAAGTTCAACGAGCATATTTATATTGTGACTCTCAAGTACTTCACATAATAGAATATATTAACGGGAAAAATTCTATATCAAAAATCCAAGATAATTTAAAGCAAGACAAAGAAATTGATATATCATTAGACCAACTACATGAAATAATATTTAATAAATTAAAAAAGATAACATCAGATGAAATTCATATAAAGCCAAAAAACTCATATCTACTTTTAAAGTTCACATTGATTAAATCAAAATATGTTGAAGTCATTTCTAAATATTTATCATTCATATTTAAAAATAGGAACTTTGTAATAATTTCTTTTATTTTCAATATAATATTTTGTGTAGGTTTTATCTATAGTGGTGTGCATAATTTTAAGTTAGATTCTCAAAAAATATACATATTGCCCTTAACAATGGCAATAACATTATTATTTCATGAATTTGGTCATGCTATTTCCTGTCGTTCTTATGGGGCTAAACATGGCGATATAGGTTTTGGTTTTTATTTATTAACACCTGTTCTATATGCTGATGTAACTGACGTTTGGAAATTATCAAGAAAAGAAAGGGTTATTGTAGATATTGCAGGAATGTATAGACACTGTCCCATTAAGTGTGTAAATTAAAAAGTTAGGGCTTAGATTTATAATCTGAGCCTATTTTCAAAAATAAGCATAAATTGGTTTAAAATCAATCCCCAATTTTGGATGGGCATGGTCCATTTTTTAGTTGCTTCTTTCAATGCTAAATAAACAGATTTTATAACTGCATCATCTGTAGGGAAAGACATTTTGTTTTTGGTGTATTTTCGGATTTTCCCGTTTAGATTTTCAATTAAATTGGTCGTGTAAATTATTTTTCTAATCTCGATTGGAAACTCAAAAAAGACGGTTAATTCGTCCCAATGAGTTCTCCAGGATTGTATTGCATAGAGATATTTACTTTCCCATTTGGTTGCAAAGTCGTCCAAAGCTGCTTTTGCCGCTTCTTTTGTGGGGGCAGTATAAATGTGTTTCATATCTGCAGAAAATTCTTTCCTATCTTTCCAGACAACATATTTACATGCATTTCTAATTTGGTGAACTACGCAGATTTGGGTTTGAGATTGCGGAAAAACCGAGCGAATGGTCTGGGTAAATCCATTCAGATTATCGGTAGCAGTGATGAGAATATCTTCTACGCCACGAGCTTTTAAATCGGTCAGAACATTCATCCAAAAGCTGGAGCTTTCGTTCTTTCCGAGCCACATCCCGAGAACTTCTTTTTTACCTTCACGATTGAGTCCTACGGCTAAATAAATGGTTTTGTTGATGACCTTGGAGTTTTCACGAACCTTGAAAACAATCCCGTCCATCCAGACAATCAGATATACTTCATCCAATGGTCGGTTCTGCCAGGCAACCACTTCGCTGGCAACAGCATTGGTGATTCGTGAGATGGTGGAAGTCGAAACGTCAAAATCATACATTTCTTTGATTTGCTCTTCAATATCACTTACACTCATCCCTTTAGCATAAAATGAGATGATAATGTTCTCCAAACCATCGATGATATTGTGTCTCTTTGGAACTAATGCTGGTTCAAAACTGCCTTCCCTATCTCTGGGAACTTTTATTTCTGATTCGCCGAATGAGGACTTTATCCTCTTGGTTGCGTGTCCGTTCCGATAGTTTCCATTAATGGTTTTTTCGTGTTTTGAATTATCCAGATGGCTGTCAAGTTCAGCATCCAACATATGTTCTACTGCTTTTTTGTGCAGCTCTTTAAAGAATGAGGTTAAATCTTCCCCGTTCTTAAAGGATTTGTAGAAATCCTTATTGTTTAGTAAATCTTCTTTGTCGATCATAACTATGTAATGGTTAAAAATAATAAAAAGTTATTTCCGTAAAATTTTTTGAGCTATAAGGGCTCAAAATTTTACAGAATAACTTTTTAACTTACACAGTTAGTGAGATACTACCAATGTATATGGAAAGTTTGTTGGTATTGTTTTTAATTTTATTATATATTTTAACAAATAACCCGCTTTTCTATTATTGTTCATCTGTGATAGTATTCAATACGATAGTAAATATAAATCCATTTTTAAGATTTGATGGATATTGGATTCTTTCAGATATTACCAATACGTATAATCTAAGAGCAAAAGCCAATGAGCAACTATATAATTTTATATCATTAAAAGATGTAAAGATTAATGCTCACAAAGGATTTTTAATAGTTTACGGATTATTATGCAACCTATTTCTACTTTGGTTTTTGTATTATGTATCAAGATATATGTTTTTAGATTTATTTAAATTTCCTACTAATGTTTATTATTATGTAAAAAACTGGTTTTGGCAAAGCGAAAATAATATTACTTTTTGGCAAATATCATTGCCTCTAGCATTTTATTTTATTGTTTTTTCACAATTAAAATCTTTATCAAAGAATATTAAATTAAAATTGAAAAAAGAATGAAAATGAGTGAAACAGTCTGGACATTATCGAAATATATTGTTTCTACCGAATATGATGATGCAATAATTATCTTTTCTACCAAATTCGGAAAAATATTAAAAATATCTACTGCGGTTTGGCAATGTATATGTGTTGGAAATTTAGATAATTTACCAACAGAAATAAAGGAATCTCTAATAGCGAATCAAATTCTAGTATCTAATCAAAAGGATGAATTTACGGAAATATTAAATCAAAACGAAAGTGTAAATACTAATAATACAACTCTTTATGAAGTTATTCAGCCTTCTGCATACTGCCAGATGGGATGTTTTTATTGTGGGCAAAATCATCAAAACATTAATTTAAACAAAAAAAATATATTAAACATAGTTGATGCAATTGAGCGAAAAATAAAAATAAATAGTTTTACGGAACTTAGAATTGGATGGTTTGGAGCAGAGCCGCTGATTGGTATGAGTAGTATGTTTGAGATAACAAATCGATTAAAAGAGATTTGTGATAAAGCTAATATTATTTATAGTGCAAAAATTATTACAAATGGTTTAAAGCTGACTGAATCAGTTTTTCGTGATTTATATAATAAACTATTCGTAGACTTTATAGAAATCACAATAGATGGTGTTGAAAACGCTCATAATGGAAGAAGAAACCTGAAAAATAGTGATAAAGGAACATTTAAAACAATTATCAGGAATTTAGAGAATATTATTAAGTTAAAAGCTCAGGAAAACTATAACGTTGAAATAAGCATAAGATGCAATGTTGATAAGGAAAATCAAACTACGGTTATTCCTCTAATTGATTTTTTAAAAGAAAAAAATATTTTAAATAGTGTAAATTTCTATTCTGCAAAAATTCATGAATGGGGCGACAAAAGTAATGATGAAGTAATAGATTTCGATTACCCTAGCCAAGAAATATTTTGGTTTGAAAATTTAATAAAGAATGGTAAAGGTGTTTCTTTACTACCGAAGAGAGTTTATAATGTTTGTTTGGCAACTAATAAAAATTCATCTGTGTATGATGCATTCGGAAATGTATTTAAGTGTACAGAGGTTCCATATATTACAAACGATATCAAAATGATGATGGAGGGTTTTCAACTTATAATAATGAAAATATTCTACGTAAGTATTTTTCTTCAGAAAATTACTTTTCGTATGATGGGTGGACTCAATCTCATTTTTGTGTAAGCTCTGTTGCACTTCATGTACTTTATAAATATAAAGAGACATATAAAAGTGAATGGATGAAATTAAAAGATTTTATATCAAGTAGATTAGAGAATGATTTATTAGATTCATATTGGTGGACTAATGATATTTATAGTGTTTATTATATTTCCTCTATTTCACATGTTGTGGATTTTCCAGAGGGTCTTATTAAAAACAAATTAAAAAAAATATCTTTATGTCAAAATTCCAATGGTAGTTTTTCAGATTTTTTTGGAGAAAATTTATTTTATACTGGCTTAGCTTTAAAAAGTTTATCAACAGTTGATTCTTTTCAAAAGAATATTAAAAATGGAATAGATTATCTATTGAAAAATCAGTATAGTGATGGCTCATGGGAAAATAGTAACTCACTGAGGATTCCAAGACCAGAAATTACGATACCAGAAATTACTAAATTTGATAGTATTAAGACCTTTGGGACAAATGTCAGAGCTATGGAATTTAAAAGATTATTTACAACATCAGTGTGCTTAAATACTTTAAACAAATTAAAAAATATTATATAAAATGACTACAATTAAAATTGAAGAACTAGAAGAAAGATTAGAGTTAGGTTCTTGGAACTCTTCTAATGATGGAAATGATGGTGAAAAAGGAAAAGACGGTGAGAACGGAAAAGATGGTGAGAACGGAAAAGATGGTGAAAATGGTAAGGATGGCACACGTGGAGGTCGCGGAGGTGATGGAGGTCGCGGAGGTGATGGAGGTGGGGGAAGTAATGGAGGAAATGGAGGTAACGGCGGCAATGGAGGGAATAGTGGAAAAAAAGAATAATCTTATTTGTATGATTAAAGATTTTTTGATTCTACAAAAAACTAATTATTTCCATAAATCTGTTTACAATTAACTCATAAAGAATATATTTTTTTATTCTTTAATAATTTTATTTATTAAATGTCAATTATTTCCTTATTTAAAAATGTTGTTTTTTTATTGTCGATAATCATTAGTGTCAAAACTTATTCTCAAAGCATTAATAAATCTAATATTGAGTTTTTAATAAATATTTCTAACTGTAAATTAGATAATGTCGAAATAAAAGTATCGTACATGGAGGATGGTGTCCTTAATTCCATGTTTTCTTTTTCAAACTGTTCACATACTGAAAAGGTTTCCTTGAAAAATGGAATGTATAAAATCTACATTTCTAAAGAAAACTATCAAACAGTAATAAAAGAAATTACGATTTCTGAAAATGAAAAAAAGATTGATTTAAATATTAATTTAGAATCAATTAAATCAATTGAAGAAGTGACATTATCAGGAGTAAAGAAAAGATTTATAAAATCAGAAGCTGATAAAATAACTATTTTAGTAGACGGAAATAACATTTTGAGTAATGGCTCAACTTACGAAGCTCTTACCAAAATTCCAGGTGTTATAGTTACTCCGAATGGTTATATTGCTCAAAATGGCAAAATATCAGCAATATATATTGATGGTGAACCCTCATCTATTTCTGGTGAAGACTTGAATAATTATTTGAATAGTTTACCCGCAAATTCGATTGATAAAATTGAACTAATATATAGTCCAGGAGCAAAGTATAGTGCGAATGTTTCAGGTGGGATTATTAATATTATAACAAAATCGAAGAATACAAGAGGAATTAATGGAAGCATAAATACAATAAATACAGTAAATCATAATTATAAAAATGCAACTTCATTACAATTAAACGGAAAGTATGATGCTATTTCATGGCAATTTCTAGCAGGTTATTATTATAATGAAGGTGACCAAAAAATAGATGTAAAAAGTATTTACAATCTACAAAATTCAACTCCTATACTTAATCAAGAAACAAAAAATCTTTTTCTATATAGGGGAAGTTATGCTCGTACAGGACTGAAATATACATTTAAGGACAAGTCTAGCATAAATTTGAACTATAATTTTTGGATAAACGGACATAATCCATCTTCAAGTATGAATATATTTAGTGAGGATTATATCCCTGCTATTAATAATTTATCACTATCAAACACACACACAGAAAATAGTAGTAATGAGCTAATTTTAAAATATAAACAAAATCTTGATTCTATAGGAAATAATTTTCAGCTAACCGCATATGGGCAAATTTTTAATTCTGAATATTTTGGAAATACTCAACAATTGGGATTTACTAATTTGTATAGTATAAATCAGTCGGATAAAAAAGTACAGAACTATTATGTTAAAAATGATTGGGAATTTAAAATAAAAAAGTTTGATTTAAGTATGTATTTAGGAGGGAGGTATGGAGATTTTCAAGCAGAAAGATTAGGTAAGTATAATCTAAATAATCCTGATTCCTTAATTTTTGAAAATACCAATTTTAATTCTGAAATTCCGTTTAATTATAATGAAAAAAATCTAGCTGCGTATGTTTCATTTAATAAGAAAATCAAAAAATTTGAACTTAGTGGAGGTTTGAGAATGGAATATTATGATATTAGAAGTAAATCAAATCCAAATGAATATACCGTAAAAACTAATTATATAAAGTTTTTCCCAAATTTAAACGCCTTTTATAGAATAAATTCGGATATAAATTTATCCTTAAATTATTCTAAAAAGATTAACCAACCAAATTATAATGATTTAGACCCTAATATTAATAATTTTAACAATTCTTATTTCCAAACTGTAGGAAATCCTTTTCTAAACCCGGAGTTAGTAGACAATTATCAAGCTAAACTGAGTGCATTTGACTATGCATATTTATCGTATGGATATTCTTTTGAAAAATCTAAAAACTTAACTATTATAGAAAACGATGGAGTTAATTTACAATCCATACAAACTTTAAAAAGTTTTGATAATGTAAAAACGTATTCTTTAAATTTAGGATTACCTCTTCCCTTTGCATTATTTACAAAAGGAATTTCTTTTTTAAAAAATGGTAATATAAATCCAGACAAAGTAAGTTTTTTATTTGCTAATGTAGGTTATAATAAAACAGTATTTAACAATTCATTTATATTAGTTCCTTCTAATAAAGCTACTTGGAACTTTTACGGATATTCTCAAATAGTACTTCCTAAAAACTTTAAATTTAATGTATATTATAGTTATATGTCTAAGGGAGTTTATAATATTTATGATATCAGAAAACCTGTTCAATCTTTGGAATTGACACTTTCTAATAAATTTTTTAACAATTCCTTCAATTGCATTTTCTCTGTTCAAAATGCGTTAAATAATAGTGGACTAAATGCCATTTTATATAATCAAAATCTAACTACACTTTACAATAGAGTTGATGAAAAAAGAATGTATAGGTTATCGTTGACATATACGTTTGGGAAATATAAAACAGCAAAAAACGACAGCGTAGATATTAGTACCGAAACAAAAAGTGTTGATTCCAATAAATCAATTGGTAAATAATTAATTGAAAAAATCAATGACAATTCGCACTGTGCGGATGCGTACTATGATCTCCCGGCAAATGACATTCGCCTTTATTATCTTTAGAAATCGTCATCGCTTCCGCTCTTGGAGAGATGTAAGGGATTCCCAACTCCAAACCTCTCAGAATAAATAATCCTCCTAAAAGAATCATAATCACCGGAACTGCTTTTAAAATTTTAAGCCTGAAAGCCTGATTCATGAGGTTTCCGACCAAAACTACTGCAAACATGAATGGAAGTGTGCCCAAACCAAATAAAGCCATATATGATGCTCCCTGTAAGATTCCGCCAGCAGCTAGACTTGCTGTTAATGCCATGTAAACCATTCCACAGGGAAGAAAGCCGTTGAGAACACCTGTGGTGAATCTTGAGCGGTAATCTGCTTTCTGTAAAAGTTTTCCTAAGTTTGATTTAACGGCAAATAAAAATTTAGATAAAAAAGGAATTTTCGAAGCAAAATCTTTTCCACCAAATGAAAATAAGGCCATCACAATCAGTAAAATTCCTACAGCAATTGTTAAATACTGCTGAAAACCTGCCATCTCAAATCCTTCACCGATAATTCCTAAAACTCCACCCAATAATGAATAGGTGAAAATTCTTCCGAACTGATAGGTTAAATTCTGAAGATAGAAATTGGTCGCCTGTTTTTTTGTTAATCCCATCGACAGAGCAATGGGACCACACATTCCGATACAGTGAAAACCGGATGCAAAGCCTAAACCAATTGCAGATATAATCAATGCTATTTCCATATCACATCATAGTCGAGTCGGTAGTCTGTCTTGTTGGTAGTCCACATCAATCGCAACGTATAATTTCCTTTCGTTAAAACTCTTGCAGGAATCGTGAATGACTGATTGGCATCAAGTTGCTCAGATCTTTTGATATCTAAATTCTGATCATCTGATCTGTTCAGCACAAATTTAATATTTGAATTTGCGTTGTTGATGGTTGCAGGGAAAGTCAATTTAATTCCCTCTGCATTCTGAGAAAAGGCTGGCTTTTCTTTAATGGTATCTGCTCTTTTTTTTGCATCGATTACCGATTGGTATTCCAATTCTTCTTCGTAATATTTGTCAGTAACCATTTCCGAGTTTTTCTGTCCGTTCGGAAATAAAAAAAGCATTGATAAAATAAATATAATAAAAGAACCAAGCGCCAAAAACACGCCATGTCCCCAAGTGAAATTTTTCATTCTTTAAAAAATTTAAAATTGTAATTTAAATGGTCCTTCAAAATAAGTTTCATAAGAATCTATAAGCTCGCCCTTCATATCGTAAACTCCGATTTTGACGTTTTGCTTAGACAGTTTCATGGCATTCTCCGGGAAGCTGATGTTGATGGTTCCTTTTGTAATCTTATCTCTGGCAACCGTAATTTTGCTTGATGCACTGTAGCTGATTTCACCTTGTGCAGGCTCAATCACCTTGATGGTAACGATTTTTTTGTCGTTGGTTTTATTCAGGAAGGTGTAGTTGTAAGTATTTGTGATTTTTCCTTCTCTTACAAAGAATGTGCTTCCAGCTGGTTTAATGAATTTGGCTTCCATCTCGCCACGGCTCGACAGTAAATATCCTAAGAATCCTACCAAAAGAACAAGAACTACAGCAAAGCCTTTCATTCTTCCGGTAAATTTGTAAGGTTCTCCGGTTTCTATTTCTTTTTCGGACGCGTAACGTACAAGACCTTTAGGCAAACCTACCTTTTCCATCACTTCATCACAGGCATCGATACAAGCAGTACAGTTGATACATTCTAATTGCTGTCCGTCTCTAATGTCGATTCCTGTAGGACAAACTACCACACACTGGTAACAGTCGATACAGTCACCTTTTCCGGCAGCTTTTCTGTCTTCACCTTTTCTCCATTTTGAACGGTTTTCACCTCTGTTGAAGTCGTAAAATACATTGATGGTTTCTTTATCAATTAAAACGCCTTGCAATCTACCGTAAGGACAAACCAATGTACAAACCTGTTCTCTAAACCATGCAAACACAAAGTAAAATGCTGCGGCAAAGAGAATCATCACAATAAAGTTGGTTGGATGTGCAAATGGCCCAGCTGATATAATCTCGATGACCTGCTCGTAACCCACGATGTACATAAACATGAAATGGGTAATGATTAATGAAATCACGACATAAACTGACCATTTCAAACTTCTTTTCCAGATTTTTTCGCTGTTCCATTCCTGTCTGTCCAACTTCATCTGCTTGTTTCTGTCTCCTTCAATCAGGTATTCTATTTTACGAAATATCGATTCCATAAAAATTGTCTGAGGGCATATCCACCCGCAGAAAATTCTTCCGAATGCAATCGTAAAAATGATAATGAAAATAAGAGAAGCGATAGCTCCTAAAGTAAGGATGAAAAAATCTTGTGGATAAAAAGGCTGTCCAACGATGAAAAACTCTCTGTCGATAACATTAAAAAGAAAGAAAGGGTTGCCATTGATTTTGATGAATGGTACTGTAAAATAGACGATTAGTAAGAAGTAACTTACAAAGTCTCTGTAGTTGGTATATTTACCTTTTGGTTTCTTTGGAAAAACCCATTTTCTCTTTCCGGATTGTTCCATTGTTCCTATAGAATCTCTATAGGTTTCAGGATCTAAAACCTGACCCTGTCCGCCACGCAGAATATCTTCTTCTTTATCTGACATTATAGTTTGGTTTTATTTAAAAAAAGAAAAAACATAATTCGTTACTATTTTTTAATTTAATAACAAATTATGTTTAATCATATATTTTCAAGTTTTAATTACTGTTTCTCCCACTTGGCTTCATCACCATAAGCTGGTGCTCCGCCTTTGTCTGTTGTAATTGGTGGAAGTTCCTGGTTAATGTGGTAAACGTAAGCAGCTACATTCTGAATGTCTGTTCCTGTTAATACGCCGTTTTTACCCCAAGCCTGCATTGCAGTTCCTGTTACCCCGTTTTCTACAACGTGGAATACGTTTTTGAATAATGTTTTCTCAGGCTGGTTGTGCCAGAAATTATCTGTCAAGTTAGGACCGATACCTCCTTTACCTCCGTCTGAGTGACAAGATACACAGTTGCTTTTGAAGATTTCTTCACCGGCAGCGATGTTGTCTTCAGAAAATACAGCTGTTTCTATTGTAATTGGTGGCTGCTTACTATTATAATCATCAATAGCGGCCATTTGTTCTTTGTATTCAGCATCATATTCGCTTAATGGGTGAGCAAAATCTGTAAAAGAATATGCACAGATGTACACTACACAAAATACAGTTCCGAAGTAGAATAAACCTAACCACCATTTTGGTAATTGATTATCTAACTCCATAATCCCGTCGAAACCATGATCGATAAGAATATCTTTTTCTTCTGTATCAGACTGCTTTTTGAAAGCTGCATCATACTGTCTCTTTAAAAAAGGAATTTTCTTTTCAGATAAGTACGCTGCTTTTTCTGCGTCAGATAATTTTTTGAATTTATTATTTTCAATCAAATCTCCGATTGCACTGTGAATGTATGCCAAGATTGCACTGATCGCAACAGTTCCCCAGAAATAAGGTGAAGCTAAAAACGAGTAGCTTTGAACAAATAAATAATAAAAAACTATAAGAAGCCCCATTATTATCAAGATGTTTACAAAAACCGGTGTTCTTTGTTTCATAAGTGAATGTTTATTGTTTTTAAATGTCATATGAATCACCATCGTCAAAATGTTATAAGCAATAACTAGGCTAACGGCGATTTCATAATCAATAATAGTTTAATCTTTTAAATTAAAATCATCTTCATCATCCCCAAGAGGTGCATTCTCTTCTTCTCTGTAATATTTTTTAGGTCTGCTAAAAACATATACAATCAATCCGATAAAGAACAACATAAAGAAAATCAGAGCCAAAGTTTGATACAAACCTGCATTTTCCGTATTGGATAATATATCTTTAAAGTTCTGAGGAATCATGAGCTTTTAATGTTAGTTATTACTAGCTGTTTTTATTTCAGTAGTTTTAATATCTGTACCCAATCTTTGTAGGTAAGAGATCAATGCTACAATTTCCTTCTTCTCAAGTTTTACGTCTGGTCTCTTAGCGTATTCCGCTTTCAAGTCAGCTGCTTCAGAATAGATGTCTTTTACAATTTTTGCAGCCTGGTTGTCTGCCCATTTATCTGCAGAATCAATTTGAGCTTTTGTATATGGTACATCAAAAGTATTCTTCATCAACTTCATTTTGTCGACCATCTTAGATCTGTCTAGATTCGTTGCGATCAACCAAGGGTAACGTGGCATGATAGAACCTGCAGATGTAGATCTTGGGTTATACATGTGTTTGTAATGCCAAGAACTTGGGTTTTTACCACCTTCTCTATGCAAATCTGGTCCTGTTCTTTTTGATCCCCAAAGGAAAGGTCTATCGTAAACGAATTCCCCTGCTTTAGAATATTGTCCGTTTTTACCGTTAAATCTTACAATCTCGTCTCTGAATGGTCTTACCATCTGAGAGTGACAAGCGTTACAACCTTCACGGATATATAAATCTCTACCTTCTAATTCTAACGGTGAATAAGGTTTCACTGCTGAAATCGTCGGTACACTTTTCTTCAATGATAGGGTAGGAATAATCTCTACCATACTCCCAATTGAAATCGTAAGTAATGACAATACGGTTAACAACATTGGCATTCTTTCCAACCAAAGGTGGAAACCTTCTCCTTCTTTACGTTTGTTCCCGATGTTTGCCAAAGCTGGTGCTTCTGCAGGAACTTCTTTTTGGAATGATCCTTGTCTAACAGTTTTCCAAACATTCACAACCATTAGTAAACCACCTGAAAGATAGAATAACCCTCCTAAGAATCTTAATTTGTAGTAAGGAATAATTGCAGTCACAGTATCCAACCAGTTTTTCCATAATAATGTTCCATCCGGGTTGAATTGCTTCCACATTAGACCTTGAGTAAATCCTGCGATGTACATTGGTACTGCGTAGAAAATGATTCCTAATGTACCTAACCAGAAATGCCAGTTAGCTAATTTTACAGACCACATTTTTGTTCTCCAAAGGATCGGTACCAAGTAATAGATAACACCAAATGCCATGAAACCATTCCATCCTAATGCTCCTAAATGTACGTGACCAATAACCCAGTCTGTAAAGTGACCAATTTTATTGATGTTTTTTGTCGCTAAAAGCGGTCCTTCGAATGTTGCCATACCATAACAAGTAACTGCAACTACGAAGAATTTCAAAATAGGATTTTCTCTTACTTTATCCCAAGCTCCTCTTAAGGTAAGAAGACCATTCAACATACCTCCCCAAGACGGTGCGATTAGCATAATTGAGAAACCAGTTCCCACTGCCTGCGCCCATGCCGGTAAAGCTGTATACTGAAGGTGGTGAGGACCAGCCCAAATGTATACGAAAATCAATGACCAGAAGTGAATAATCGATAATTTATACGAAAATACAGGTCTGTCTGCTGCCTTAGGTAAGAAATAATACATTAAACCTAAAACAGGAGTCGTCAATACGAATGCAACCGCATTGTGACCGTACCACCATTGTACGATAGCATCTTTTGCTCCTGCATACGCTGAATAAGATTTCCAGCCAGAGAAAGATAAAGGTACTTCAAGATTGTTAAAGATGTGAAGCATCGCTACGGCAACCCAAGTTCCAAGATAGAACCAAATGGCCACGTAAAGGTGTCTTACTCTTCTTTTCTTGATGGTTAAAATCATGTTTACACCAAAGATAATCCAAGATACAGCAATCAAAATATCGATTGGCCATTCGTGCTCAGCATATTCTTTTGAAGTGTTGATCCCCATAAAGAAGGTGATGTACGTAGCTACAATCATCAACTGCCAAGTCCAGAAATGAATCCAAGACAGCGTGTCGCTATACATTCTTGTTTTTAATAATCTTTGTGTAGAGTAGTAAACCCCTACATAAACGATATTACATACAAATGCAAAGATTACTGTCGTGGTGTGCAGCATTCTTATTCTACCAAAACCAAACGCACCGTGTGTGTTGATCAAACCTTGTATGTTACCAGATGATAAACTGTTGATTGTTGTATCATCAGTCCCGAAAAAAAATTCAGGAAGCTCAGGGTAGAAAAGCATCAAAGCTGCTGTCAGCCCAAACACGAATCCTATAATCCCAAAAACTATGGTCGCGTATAGGAATGCCCGAACAATACTGTTGTCATAACTAAACTTTTGTGTCTCCATATTAACTATTCACTTTTTTCTTCAAATTTATTACTTTCTCCTTTTTCACTTTTATCGTTTTTGTTGCCAGAATCTTCTTTCTCCTCCTTCACTTCATCATCAAAGAGTATTCTTACAGCCGGTGACTCATCGTCCTCAAACTGTCCTTTTCTGGCATTAACTATAAAAACGATCAGGAAAACTGCAGCTAAAGAAACACTGCATAAGATCATTAAATATAGAATATCCATTAGACAACAAAATTAACCTATTTTCGGGGTTCAAAATTAGTGAAAAATAATGACATTAATCACGAAATACGGGCTTTGGCTAATTTAAAATCAGTCTAAATAAGGGCTTTTAAGCGGTTTTTCGGAAATATTTGCGACCCAGTATCCAAGTCGAAAGTGTAGTAAATGAAATGACTGTGATGGAGCTCAGCGGCATCAAAATGGCAGCAAATAATGGTGACATATGACCAGTAACTGCAAAACTTAAGCCGACAATGTTGTAAAGAAAACTGATTACGAATGTCAATTTTACAATCGTCATTGATCCTTTGCAAACATTAAGGTAATTGTCTAAATGTGAGACTTTTTCGCCGTTCATGATTACGTCAGAAGATGGTGTAAAGCTGTTGGTGTCGTCAGAAATGGCAATTCCTACATTGCTTTGTTTTAGTGCTCCGGCATCGTTTAATCCGTCACCCAACATTGCCACTTTCATTCCGTTGTTTTGTAGGCTTTGTATGAAGTTTAATTTATCCTCCGGGCTTTGGTTAAATGCCATCGAACTCACATTTGGGATGATCGTTTTTAGTTGAGTTTCTTCCGAAGAATTATCTCCGCTCAGGATGAAAATCTTGTACTGAGCGATTTTTTTGAATAAATTTTTAAGGTTTTCCCGATATTCATTTTTAAAAATAAACTTCCCGATAAACTCGTTATTCTTGCTGATGTAGACTGCGGTTTCCAGGTTTTTAGATTCCTGATTGTTGTATTTTGCAGAGCCGATCTTATATAAATTTCCTCTTACCCTGGCTTCATAACCTTTCCCTGAAATTTCAACAAATTGTTCAACGGGAAAATAATCATCATTAATTTCAATGAAATCATATAGAGATTTTGAAAGCGGATGGTTTGAATTTTTTAATAAAGTTTTGATATTCATTAAATCAAATTCCTGAATTTCAGAACCTTCAAATTTAATGTTGGTCTTCTTTCTTTCGGTAATCGTTCCTGTTTTATCAAAAACAATAGCGTCTAATTTTGAAATCTTCTCAATCGTTAGCGTATCTTTTACATAAAATTTATTTCGACCCAAAATTCGCATGATGTGTCCGAATGTAAACGGAGAAGATAATGCTAATGCACAAGGACAGGCAATAATCAAAATCGCAGAAATCACCTGAAACATTTTTTCTAAATCAATAAATGACCAGTAAATTCCTGAAATCAAGGCAATTCCTAAAATGATAAACGTAAAATATTTACTGATGTCGTTGATTAGTGTGTCTAATCCCGTTTCATGCTTTTTGAATGCTTCTTTGTTCCAAAGCTGAGTCAGATAACTTTGGTCAACGTTTTTAATAACTTCCAATTCGAGAGAAGAGCCAACTTGTTTTCCTCCGGCAAAAATTTTATCTCCGGGTTGTTTGTTGATGCTTTCACTTTCTCCTGTGATAAAGCTGTTGTCAATATTTCCTTCACCGTTAATCAAAACCGCATCCACCGGAATGATTTCTTGATTTCTAACTAGAATTCTGTCGCCAATTTTAATTTCAGAAAGTAAAATGTTTTGCTGTTTCCCGCCAAAATCAACTTTCGTAACCGCAATCGGATAGAACGATTTGTAATCTCTGTCATAAGAGAGTGAACTGTATGTTCTTTTCTGGAACATTTTACCTAATAACATGAAGAATAGAAGTCCGCATAACGTGTCAAAATATCCAGGACCGTAATCTGTGATGATTTCATAAACACTTCGTCCGAACAACACGAAAATTCCTAAAACAATCGGAACATCAATATTGACGATTTTGTTTTTTAAACCGTACCAAGCAGATTTGTAATAATCTGAAGCTGAGTAAAATACGACCGGAAGTGAGAGCAGAAACATCAACACTCGGAATAAACCTTTGTAGTGTTCCATCCAGACGTCTTCGCCGCCAATATATTCTGGGAAAGCTAAGAACATTCCGTTACCGAAGGCAAAACCTGCAATGGCTAATTTTACCAGAAGAGATTTGTCTAAATGATCTTCGTTTTTATCGGCGGTTTCTAAGCTGATCGCTGGTTTATATCCTAAATTGGTTAAGAAATTAGCTAATTCGCTTAATTTTAAATCGTTATGATTGAATGAGATCTGTAAGTTCTTTCTTGTAAAGTTGACCTGAGAATATTTAATATCTTTATGAAGTGTATGAAGACTTTCTAAAAGCCAGATACAAGAAGAGCAGTGAATCACCGGAATTTTGAATGTTACCAAACTGGTATTTCCCTCTGAGAAATCGGTGATTTTTTCAAAAATTTCTGGCGTGTCGAGATAATCAAACTGTGAAGAATTTTCGTCGTTCGGACGGATTCCTGCGCGCTTATTTAATTCGTAAAAATTAGTTAGATTGTTGATATTCAGAATTTCGTAGACCGATTTGCAACCGTTGCAGCAAAAAATTTTCTCGTCAAAAGGAATTCTCTCCTTTTCTATGTCTTGTCCACAATGAAAACAGTTCTCGCTCACCTTCATAAATTATTGACTGACAAAATTATAACAATTTTTTTTGTTTATCGAGTTTAAATGTTCTATTTTTGTGATAAATGTCATATTAAAATGTCGCAGGAACAACAGATTGCTATTGAAGAAAGATTTGCCAGGGTTTTTAACGATAAATCCTTCAAAGAAAGGCTTTCCAATACTGATTTTGAAAGATACTTAGGTGCAAAAAAGAAGATGAGTTTTCAGAAACACGACATCATTTTTGATGATGGTGAAATTCCGAAAGGAGTTTATTTTTTGGAAAAAGGAGCTGCAAAATTGTCGAAGTCGGGCTCTTTTGGGAAAGATCAGATTTTAAGATTTATAAAAGAGGGTGATATCATCGGATATCGTGCTTTGCTTTGTGGTGAAAACTTTCAGGCTAAAGCAGAAGCGATGACTGATGTAGAATGCACTTTTTTACCTGCAGATGTTTTTATGGATCTTCTTGAGGTTGATCCTCAGTTGTCATTCATTATGCTTCAAAAGATCGCTTATGAATTGGGAGAATCTTCAAACACCATTACATTCCTTGCTCAGAAAACAGTAAGAGAAAGATTGGCGGAGATTTTAATTCTTTTAGAGCAAAAATTAGGTACGGATCCCGAAGGTTTCATCAAAATCTCATTAACGAGAGAAGAGATAGCAAACATTATCGGTACCGCAACAGAAAGTGCCATCCGATTGATTTCTGAATTTAAAGGAGATCAGCTCATCGAAGTAGACGGAAGAAACATTAAAATTCTCAATCACGATAAACTCATGAAACTCGGTCACGTAGTTTTATAATCATTCAATATACAAGTCGGCGGAAGCCGACTTTTTAACTTATAAACAATACATATATTATGTCTGTTCATTCTGAAATCAAAAGAGTTACTACTGAAACCTTACGAAAAATGAAATTCGATAAGGAGAAAATAACAATGCTTACCGCTTACGATTTTACCACTGCGAAAATGGTAGATGCCGGCGGAATCGATGCCGTACTGATTGGCGACTCTGCAGCTAATGTTATGGCGGGCTTTGAAACTACATTGCCGATTACTTTAGATCAAATGATTTATCATACTCAAAGTGTTGTGCGTGGAATAGACCGAGCTTTGATCGTGGCTGATTTGCCTTTCGGAACTTACCAAAGTAATCCCGACAAAGCATTGGAATCATCAGTAAGAATGATGAAAGAGGGTGGTGCTCACGCCATAAAAATAGAAGGTGGAAAAGAAATTTCAAAATCTATAAAGAAAATCATCAATGCAGGAATTCCTGTAATGGGACATTTGGGATTGACACCGCAGTCTATTTATCAATTCGGAACCTATAAAGTTAGAGCGAAAGATGAAGAAGAGGCTGAAAAATTAATCAGTGATGCAAAGCTTTTGGAAGAACTGGGCTGTTTTTCTATTGTTTTGGAAAAAATTCCTGCAGATTTAGCTAAAAAAGTGTCAGAAAGCATTACGATCCCAACCATTGGAATTGGGGCTGGTCCTGATTGTGACGGGCAGGTTTTGGTATATCACGATATGGTTGGGATGAACAAAGGTTTTTCACCAAAATTCTTAAGAAGATATCTAGATTTATATACAGAAATCACCGGAGCTGTGGCGCAGTACGTAAAAGACGTGAAAAGTGCTGATTTCCCTAACGAAAAAGAAAGTTACTAATGAGAAACAATTTACAAATGGCACAGGGGATTATCTCCGTGTTGGCAATACTTTGTCTGGTTATTGGATGGTTTGGAATGTTTTCACCGGAAGTCAACGAGATTATTTCAAGAAAATTATTTTATCTTTTAATAGGGTTGAGTTTTATTTTGCAGGCACCGTTGCTATCTAATGCAAAATTTACATATCCGATGTATGCTGCTGCTGCATTATGTATTATCGGAGCATTTCTTCCTGTGGAATCTAATTTTTCATTCATTAAAACAGTTGGTTTGCTGGGTGGAGTGATTATTTCATTTACCAACAGATCTGTGAACCGTCAGTAATTATGAAGGAACAGATTGTTTATGAGGATAACCACCTTTTGGTCATCAATAAAAGAGTTGGACAATTAGTGCAGGGCGACAAAACCGGAGATGAGTCTCTGCTGGATTCCATTAAAAATTATATTAAAATAAGAGATAACAAGCCCGGAAATGTTTTTCTGGGCTTGGTTCATCGTATCGACAGGCCGACTTCTGGCTTGGTAATTTATGCTAAAACTTCGAAAGCACTTTCCCGTTTGACGCAGATGGTTAAAAACAGAGAGGTCAAAAAAACGTATTGGGCGGTTGTTCCTAAAGAAATGATTCCTCAAAGCCAAAGACTGGTTCATTATTTACAGAAGAACGAAAAAAATAACAAGGCCATTGTTTTTACCAAAGTGACTGATGGCGCAAAGGAAGCAATTCTTACGTATAACATTATAAAGACTTTAGATAATTATCATCTTTTGGAAATTGATCTTGAAACCGGAAGGCATCATCAGATTCGTGCTCAATTATCAAAAACGGGAGTTCCGATTAAAGGTGATTTGAAATATGGTTCGCCACGTTCAAATCCTGATGGCGGAATCAATTTACACGCAAGAAAATTAGGATTTGTACATCCTGTTACGAAAGAAAATATAGAAATCATTGCTCCGGTTCCGCAGAATGATGCGGTTTGGAAGGCTTGCGAGGATTCAATATAGTGGGATTAATTAAGTTTTCAAAATTAATCAATAGTCATAATATTTGCTAATATTTTATTTATTTATCAGTGTTGTGCTGTTTTTTTTAAAATATAATTTAAGTTATGTAAAAAATAGTATATTTGTTTTAATCTAAATTGAAACAGATATGAAGCAATTTTACCAAAGCCTTTTTGTTAAAAGGAAATCAACGAAAAATTACCTAAAAAGTGCCATC
The DNA here is from genome assembly GCF_020911865.1 of Chryseobacterium sp. C-71. Taxonomy (NCBI): domain Bacteria; kingdom Pseudomonadati; phylum Bacteroidota; class Flavobacteriia; order Flavobacteriales; family Weeksellaceae; genus Chryseobacterium; species Chryseobacterium sp. C-71. Next base: position 2,166,605 of record NZ_CP087131.1, on the reverse strand, counting down.
GCAGGTTTGGCATTTTTATTTGCGGGTAATAATACTATAAATGCACAGGTAAGTACTTATAGTTTTGCGCAATCTTCCGGAGTTTTTACTCCAATTTCAGGTAATGTTTTGGGAGCTGCAACAGGAAATACTTCTGCCACAAATCTTAATAGTGAAGTTTATCCCATCACGATACCGTTTGGCTTTAATTTTAACCAGGTAGTTTATAATTCTCTGAATATTTCTTCAAACGGGTTTATAACGTTTGGATCAACTGCGCCAACCGCTACTAACACGACTCCGATTACTAGTACCGCAACATATGAAGGAAGTGTTTCTGCATTCGGAAGAGACTTAAGTAGTGTATATGATATTGGAGGAACTACTGGTAGAATTAGTTGGGAGACGATAGGTACTGCGCCAGCTCGTGAAGTTGTGATTCAGTGGACAGATTTTCGACCGGCAACTTCAACTTCAACAACGGCTGTTTACACATTTTCTTTTCAAATAAGACTTCATGAAACTACTAACAAGATTTCTGTAATATATAATTCAGGATCAAATATTGTCGGAAGTGTTTCCTCATCTTCTACTGTACAGGTAGGATTGAGAGGAACTTCAACATCGGATTTCAACAATAGGCTAAATGCTTCAAGTGTAGATTTTGGAAGCTCTACCGTAGGAACAGCAAATAGTAGCGTACAAAATTACAGTACAGTAAATGCTGTACCTGGAATGCCGCCTGCGGGTCTTACTTATATTTGGACTCCACCATCTTGCTTTAGACCGTCATCTGTTACAAATCCGACTAGTACAATTAATAGTGTTGATATACAGTGGGTCGCTCCTGCTTTAGCACCATCAAGTGGCTACGAACTTTACTATAGTACAACTAATACAGGCCCCATTTCAACCACAACTCCATCTATTGTAGGGATAACTTCAACCTCTACAACTATACCGAGTTTAGCACCAAATACATTATATTATGTTTGGGTAAGATCAGTCTGTACTGCATCTGATAAGAGCGAATGGTCTTTAGCGGGTACTTCAAAAACACTATGTACTCCTGTTACTACGATGTTTGAAAATTTTGATAGTTATGCAACGGGTAATATCGTTCCTGATTGTTGGGCTAGAATTGTAGGTGCATCAAACACCGCTCAGACAATCAGTTCTACAAGTCCTGCATCTGGAAATAGAAATCTTTACCAAATAGCATCTACTCCTGCTAATGCAACCGTTGCCGTGCTTCCAGAATTTAGTAACGTAAATATGGGAACGCATTGGCTGAGATTTAAAGCCAGAGTTGCATCATCTACAGGTTCTTTAGATGTTGGATATGTTACTAATTCTTCTGATGCATCTACGTTTGTCAATATTCAGACGATCAGCATATTGAATACTGTGTATTCTTCTCAAGATTCAGAATATACTGTGATTGTGCCTTCTACAATTCCTGCTAATGCAAGATTAGCTATTAGAAATAATGGTACTTCTACTGTGGGACATTTTTATGATGATGTTTATTGGGAAGCAAAACCTTCGTGTATTTCTCCGACTAATATAACAGTTTCTAATATCACGCCAACATCTGCACAAATTCAATGGAATGCCTCTGTAACTGCCCCGGCAAATGGATACGATATTTATTATAGTGTAAACAATGTTCCACCCACAGCGGCAACTGTTCCATCTGTAAGTGTAGCAACTGGTACATCTGTAATTATAAGTCCTTTGGATCCTTTTACAAAATATTATGTTTGGATAAGGTCAAAATGTTCTACAAGTGATTTAAGTAATTGGTCGACTCAAATCGTTACATTTAATTCTCTTTGCCAACCGCCTGCAATTGTTTCTACAACTCCTGCAACCATATGTCCGAACTCAACAGCAACATTATCAGCTACTGCAGATACGGGTGCAACAATAACTTGGTATGATGCTCCAACCGGAGGGAATACATTAACAACTGGAAATTCTTATACAACACCGAATTTATCTTCTACTACAAACTATTACGTATCTGCATTAACCGGCAGTTCTGTGAGTGTTGGAGTAGCGAATCCCGGCGCATTAACAAATGGAGGCACAACTGGTGCCGGCACAACTTTTTACATGGAGGCAACGGTATCCGGCACTCCAATCACCGTACAAAGTGTGGATGTTTTTCCTAGTGCTGCAGGTGATTCAAGTTTTATAAGAGTATATTTAGGCTCAGCCAGCACTCCTGTTTATGAAATCCCATTTACTTCTAATGTTGCCAGTGGAGGGGTTACACCACAGACGATCCCTCTCAATATATTTTTAAATCCGGGGGTGTACAGATTTAAAATTGAAGGAGCGGGTAGTTATTACAGAAACTACAGTACTCCTAACGGAGTAGGACAGTCATTTCCATATGGACAGGGTAATTTTACGTTAACGGGTGGAAGTAATGTAACAACAGGATACTATTTATTCTACAATTTTATTGTTGGAAACACTTGTGAATCTGCAAGAACAATGGTCACTGCTACTGTAGATGTTAACTGTCTTTCTACCTCAGAAACTATAAAGAAAGATGCAATAAAAGTCTATCCAAACCCATTCTCAGAAATGGTCAATATCACTAAGCCGGAATTAGTGAAAATGATACAAGTTTCAGATCTCTCTGGAAAATTGATTAAGACAATCAATCAACCAGAGTCTGTAATAAGATTAAATGATCTTTCTGCGGGAATGTATTTACTGCAACTTGATATGAAAGATGGTTCTAAGCAAACCATTAAAGTAATTAAGAAATAATAATTTAATCATCAAATAAGAATCGGCTCTAAATTTTTTAGAGCCGATTTCTTTTTTCTATCTTACTGTTGCAAAATTCCACCGTTATTTTCGCTTTGGGTGGTTTGCTTGATCATATTAGGATCTTCTTTCGCCAGTTTATTTTTGGTCGGTATTTTATAATTTACGGTAATCCCGAAACTTCTGCTGTCGACTTTGTTTGATGTAAATACTTTTCCTCCTAGTGAATTTGCCACAATGACACTTTTGTTCTGATTAAAAATATCTCTGGCGTAAAGCGAAAGATTAAGACGATCGGCCATGAACTTTTTTGATATCGTTAAATCAAAAGCATTGTTTAAAGGTTTTTCAATTTGAAAATAATAGAAATTTCCTCCCTTTGGTATTACGTTATAATTCGCTTGAAGCCTGATGTCTTTTGGGAGAATAAATTGTCCCATCAAACTGAAAATCCAAAATCCTTTTGATTTGATATCCGGCATTTCCTGAATCTGATATCCTGTGTAAACATATAATAAGTTCATTTTGTCAGGATTTACATTAAACTTCATCAGCTCGCTGAAAGGCGTCGTGAAAAGCATAAACGGAATCGGCATTCCGAAATTGAAGTTGTGTGTTCTGATGCTGTTTACCTGTACCTGTTCGTTTCTGATTAAATTGCCTTCCCTCGAAACTTTCTGAACAATCTGATTTTTCACCCAACTTGTGTTGTAGCCAATGTACGCATAATCAAATGCACTGATTTTGATTTCAGCATTGTCATAAATTGTTGGCTGTAGATCAGGATTACCGCTAGTTGTAAGTGTCTCTGTACTAAGTGTTGTGTTATTCGGGTTTAAGAGCGAAACACTTGGCAGGCTGATTTTTTTGTTATAGTTTAAATTAATGAAAAGTTGTTTCATTAAATTATACTGGACACTTGCATTTGGAAAAACTTTAAACTTTTTGAATGGATTTAAATTATCTTCCTTTAAAACATTGTTTTTGTCATAGAATCGTGTAATCCCTGTAATGTCATAATTTTCAGCTCTTGCTCCTGCGATGAAATCAAACTTCTTTAAAGTTGCCTGAAATTCTAAATAGGCAGAAGTAGTCTGTCTTGTGTAATCGAGATTCACCAGATTTCCATCTTTCGTTTCAAAATTTTGCTGGTCATACAATCCTCCGAAACTTACTTTTCCCTCATCCAAAATTTTCAAAGGCTGAGAATAATCGATTCTGAAATTGTATAAATTAAATAATGATGAGTTGTTTAATGATTTATCTCCAAATTGATTAAACTCTGAATCGCTGTTGGTATAAATTGCTTTAAAATCAAGCTTCTTATTTTTATCCTCAAATTTTTTCTGATACGTAGCAGCAACTTCTTGTCTTAACCCTTTAGAATCACTTCCAAAATTAGATGTTGAAGTACCATTTACAAAATTATCAGTCGTAATATCTGCGCCTCCGTTGTTGTGATTGATGTCATAGTTCAATAGCAATCTGTCTTTTCCAAGCTCAAAAGTAAAAGCAGAATTCATATAATATGTTCGCCCCAAAGAATTAGAATGGTTTCTGGTCAGCGCATCAAATTCAGAAAGAGATAAGCTTTCTCTGTAATATTGACCCAGATTGACCTGCCATCCGAACCATTTATTTCTTGAATTTAATGCAATCGAATTATTAAACCTACTTCTATATTTATCATAGCTCGAAAAACGATAACCTCCGTTGTAAACAGCCGTAAGATAATTTTTCGCTGATTTGCTTGTAATAATATTTAAAATAGCGCCTCCCGAAGTTGCGGGAAATTCTGCGCCGGGTTGCGTGATGATTTCAATTCTGTCAACCGAATTTGCGGGCATGCCTTCCAGGAAAGCATTCAGTTCATTACTTGAAATGTTCAAAGGTCTTCCATCCATATAAACATCCAATGGTTTCCCCTGATACATCATTCCTACCATATCAGATACCACCAAACCCGGAAGTTTTTTTACACCTTCCATTAAAGATCCTGAATTTAAGCTTGGCTGTTCAGAAAAATCAAAAATAGTACGGTCGGCTTTTTGTTCAACTGCTTTTTTTGTTTTGGTGATAACGACGCCTTCGATTTCTTTTTCCTTGGTTTCTTTGTTGTCCTTGGTTTCTTGCGCAAAACCTAAAACTGAACCTAAAATTGAGAGAGTAAGTAATGTTTTCTTCATAATGTGAGTAAATCTATTCTGTTAGACGAAGAAAAAGATGATTTGTTACAAAACTAACTCTACACTTTATTTTAATGAATCAAATTCTATATAATCAAACTCTGGTGATGAGGTAAATAGTTGTCTTAAAACTGAAGCATGGCCATTTCCTGCAACCACCAATATTCTATCTTCTGAAGTATGTGGAATGTTTTGAATATTTCTGAACATTCTGAGATTTCTGTCATACCAATACAAAGCCAGCATATCTGCACCATCATGTTCTCTTAGTTTAAAATCTCCACTTAGATAAGCACCATATTCATACTGATGATATTCTTTGCTGTTCATAAATTTGAAAAGATCTAAAATTGATTGGAAGTTTTTTCGTTCCGTATTTTTAAAAAAATTGTTATACTGTTTTGAAATAATATCATCGCTTACAAAATCATAATCCGCACCTAAATTTTTAAAATATAGAGAGTCTTTCTTGCCAAATTTTTCTCCAAGATCATCCAAAACAGAATTGGCATCAATGCTATATAATTCATTCAAATTAAGCTCTTTTGCAATGCGCATTGCAATCTGAAAACGTTCATCTCTTTGATTGGTGTGTTTGCCTTCTTTGTATTCTCTTAATTTTTGATTGGCATTCCAGTTTGGCCATGCTTCGATCGCAATTTTTGTAGGTTTAAATTTTTTAATATAATCAATAAGTTCAGTGACTTCTTTTGCCGTTTTTGGCGATAAAACATCTACCTGATCGCCTTTTTCGGTTTTATGAGCATCAAGATTAGGATAATCAAAATGGAATGAACCAACAACCAAAACTTTAGTTTTTTGATTTGTAAAATATTCCGAAGGTTTTTTCTGTGCAGAAATTAATACTGATAAACAAAGTATGAATGTGTATAATAGTGCTTTCATAGGATTTATTTTTGACAAAATTATCGTTATGAGAAATACAATAAAATAGGGTTTCGATCAATTGAAGATGAAACGGGATAAAATCAGTTTCATCGGGAAAAATGAACTGTTTATCGAAAAAATGATAAGAAATTTAAGAGAAAATCTATTTTTGTTCCATGAAAATCAATAAACTTTTTTATTTGCATATTTTCTTTTGGACGATCTATGTTACCGGGTCTGTTATTATTCCTTATTTTGCCTTCGATTCTAGAAATACAATCTTTAATATAACTTTCTTTCTAACAAGCATCATTTGTTTCTATGTAAATTATTTTGTGGTTGTTCCTAAATTTTTTGACGGAAATAAAATTTATAAATCGGTGATTGTGTTTTTCCTAAGTGCAAGTTGTTTTGTCGGTGTCCGATATTTTATGGAAGAATGGTTTTTGCCAACTTTTTTCGGAATCAGAAATTATGCAGAAGGAACACAATTCATTTATTATTATTTTGATAATATCTTTTACAGCAGCACAACGATTTTTATAAGTACTACGTTTTGGTTTTTCAGATATTTTATAAAAACGGAAGTAGAAAAAACGGAATTGGTGAAGGCTAAGAAAAATGCTGAATTGCAGGCTTTGAAAACTCAAATTAATCCGCATTTTATTTTTAATACTTTAAATAATATATATTCTCTCGTTTATCAAAATTCAGAAAAAGCGTTGCCTGCAATTGAAGAATTAGGGCAATTATTAAGATACAGCACAAAAGATCTTGAGAAAGATTTTATTACTTTAGATAAAGAAATCGGCTATCTCGACAGTTTAATAGCTTTAGAAAAACTAAGAATCAAACATCCTGAATTATTGAATGTTGAAAAAAAATTAAATCATCCAATGCTGAATATTTCGCCTATGATTTTAATTCCGTTTGTTGAAAATGCTTTTAAGCACGGAGATTTTAGAAATAAAGGTTTTGAAATGAAAATTTCAGATGAAAATAAAATTCTGCATTTTTATCTTTTAAATTTCAAAAAAGAAAGAATGAAAGACACAGTTTCTGGAATCGGAATTGGAAATGTGAAAAAGCGTCTTGAAATTTTGTATCCTAAAAAATACGAATTGAATATAACTGAAACCGAAACTGATTTTAAAATAGATTTAAAGATTGATTTGAATGAAGAAAATTAAATGCATTATTGTAGACGACGAGCCGCTTGCTGTTTCACTTCTTGAAAATTATGTCGAGAAAATTCCATTTCTCGAACTTGTTTTCTCTTCAGAAAATCCTATTCAAGCTCTAGAATTTATTCAGAAAAATGAAGCTGACCTTGTGTTTTTAGATATTCAAATGCCGGAACTGACGGGAATTAATTTCATGAAAATCTTAGGTGATAAGCAGAAATATATCTTGACGACCGCTTATTCCGAATATGCTTTGGAAGGCTACGAACATAATATTGTTGATTATCTTTTAAAACCTATTTCTTTTGAACGATTCAATAAAAGTGTCCTGAAAGCTCAGGAACGTTTTCCTTTGGATGAAATAAAAGAACTTAGCCATTTTTTCGTAAAATCTTCCGGTCAACAGCATCGAATCAATTCTGATGATATTTTGTATGTGGAAAGCATTAAAGATTATGTCAACATCAAAACTGAAGTTCAGGAGTATATTGTTTTAGAAACTTTAAAATCTCTAGAAAATCAACTTCCTAAAAATTTTACAAGAGTTCATAAATCTTTTATTTTAAATTTAAACGAAATAAAAAGTTTAGGTTCAAAAAAGATCATGCTCAATTCAGGGCATGAAGTTCCAATCGGAGATATGTACAAATCAAATCTTTTGGAAAAACTGAAATAGAAAAGCAACTCCAATTTTGAAGTTGCTTTCATTATATATAATAGAAATTTTAGTTTTCCTGTTGCTTAATCAAATTCAAAGCAGAACCTGCTTTAAACCAATCAATCTGTTGATCGTTATACGTGTGATTTGCCATTACAATATCCTTCGTAGAATCTGTATGAATAAATTCCAATGTCAACTGTTTCCCCGGAGCAAACTGATCCAGATCTAAGAAGTTAACCACATCATCTTCCTGAATTTTATCATAATCTGATTCATCAGCAAAAGTTAATCCCAGCATCCCTTGTTTTTTCAAGTTAGTTTCGTGGATTCTTGCAAATGATTTTACCAAAACAGCTTTTACACCAAGATGTCTAGGCTCCATTGCGGCGTGCTCTCTTGAAGAACCTTCACCATAGTTCTGATCTCCTACAACAATCGAAGGAATTCCTGCAGCTTTGTACGCTCTTTGTACAGCAGGTACTTCACCGTAAGCACCGTCTAACTGGTTTTTTACTTTGTTGGTTTCCATGTTGTATGCGTTTACAGCTCCGATCAACATGTTGTTTGAGATGTTATCAAGGTGACCTCTGTATTTCAACCAAGGTCCTGCCATAGAAATATGGTCAGTTGTACATTTTCCGAAAGCTTTTATTAAAACTCTCGCTCCGGTAATGTTTTTACCATCCCAAGCCGGGAATTCTTCTAATAACTGAAGTCTGTCTGAAGTTGGACTTACCTTCACTTCAACTGACGAACCGTCTTCTGAAGGAGCCTGATAACCATTGTCTCCAACGTCAAAACCTTTGGCTGGTAGTTCAGAACCGCTTGGTTCATTTAATTTTATTTGCTCTCCGTTTTCAGCGGTTAACGTATCTGTAATTGGGTTAAAATCTAATCTTCCTGAGATTGCAATTGCCGCTACCATTTCTGGTGAAGCTACGAAAGCGTGAGTATTTGGGTTTCCATCAGCTCTTTTTGCAAAGTTTCTGTTGAATGAGTGAATGATGGAGTTTTTCTCTCCTTTTTCAGCGCCTTCTCTGTCCCATTGTCCGATACAGGGTCCGCAAGCATTGGTAAAGATTCTTGCATTTTCAAATTTTCTGAAAGAATCAAGGAATCCGTCTCTTTCTGCGGTAAATTTTACCTGCTCAGAACCTGGGTTGATTCCTAAAATAGCTTTTGGTTTTACGCCTTTCGCTACTGCATCTTCAACAATAGAAGCAGCTCTTGATAAATCTTCATACGAGGAGTTTGTACACGATCCAATCAATGCCCATTCAACTTCAATTGGCCATCCGTTGGCTTCAGCTTTAGCTTTAAATTCAGAAACGGGAGTCGCCAAGTCCGGAGTGAAAGGTCCGTTCAAGTGTGGAGCCAATTCTGAAAGATTAATTTCAATGACCTGATCGAAATACTGTTCAGGGTTTGCATAAACTTCAGCATCACCTGTTAAGTGTTCTGCAATTTTGTCTGCTGCATCTACAACATCCTGTCTTCCTGTAGAAGCAAGATATCTTCTCATAGAATCGTCATATCCGAAAGTAGAAGTGGTAGCACCAATTTCTGCACCCATGTTACATATTGTTCCTTTACCTGTTGCGGATAAAGATTGAGCACCTTCTCCGAAATATTCTACAATGCATCCTGTTCCACCTTTTACGGTAAGGATTCCTGCAACTTTTAAGATAACATCTTTTGCTGAAGTCCAGCCAGACATTTTTCCGGTTAATTTTACACCAATAAGCTTAGGCATTTTAAGCTCCCAAGCCATTCCTGCCATTACATCTACGGCATCAGCACCACCAACTCCGATGGCAACCATTCCTAATCCTCCTGCATTTACCGTGTGAGAATCAGTTCCGATCATCATTCCTCCAGGGAATGCATAGTTTTCTAAAACAACCTGGTGAATAATTCCGGCTCCCGGTTTCCAGAAACCGATTCCGTATTTATCACAAACAGAACCCAAGAAGTTGAAAACTTCAGAGTTCTTGTTGATTCCTTCCTGTAAATCTGATTCTGCACCCACTCTTGCCTGAATCAGGTGATCTGCATGAGCGGTCGACGGAACAGCCACTTTAGCTTTTCCTGCCTGCATAAATTGTAAAAGAGCCATCTGAGCTGTTGCATCCTGCATGGCAACTCTGTCCGGAGCGAAATCCACGTAAGAATTTCCTCTTTCATGTTCTTTTGTTGCGTTTCCTTCCCACAGGTGTGTGTAAAGAATTTTTTCTGAAAGTGTCAACGGTTTTCCTGTGATCTGTCTTGCTGCTGCAATACGTTCAGGATAACGCTCATACACTTTTTTGATCATGTCAATGTCGAAAGTCATATCTTAATTTAATTTTTCTGTTTTCAATAAATCTTCTGTTATTTAAATTTAATAAATCTTCTTTTTAAAACATAATGTTTAATTTTTAAGCAAAGTGCACAAATATTTTCCTGGCTACTAAATGTTTTTAAAGTTCGCAAAGGCGTAAACTCAGCAAAGTATTCAAAGGTTCAGCAATCAGATTAAATTTATTTCAGAAAATTATATTCGTATGTGATTCATCAAATACTGTTCCTCCATCTATAATAAGAGATAAATATGATGAATGACTGAGATTATTTCTAACTATCAAGTTAAGAAAAAATAAAATTTCGGTTATTGATTTAAGATAAAATAAATAAGATGAGGCTTAAATGGAAACGTTCTAAACAAAAAATGGAAGATTTCTTTTTGAAGTCTTCCATTTATATTTAAAAAGCCTTTTGACTTTTATTTAAAAATCAATTAATGACCAACGGTAACCAATTCCTTGATAGATGGTATAAAAGTAGTCAAGTCAATACCTTCAACTGCTGCTTTGTATTCTTTAATGCTTGGAATTCTTCCAATAATGGCAGACAATACAACCACTGGTGTAGAAGCCAATAAAGATTCTCCTTTCTTACGTTCAGAATCTTCAACCACTCTTCCCTGGAAAAGTCTGGTAGATGTTGCCAAAACGGTATCTCCTTTTTCGGCTTTTTCCTGGTTACCCATGCAAAGGTTACATCCTGGACGCTCAAGATACATCATGTTTTTATACTCAACACGTGCTGCACCTTTTGGAGCATTGTCGTCAAATTCAAAACCTGAATATTTCTCTAATAATTCCCAATCACCTTCAGCTTTTAATTCATCGATGATGTTATAAGTTGGAGCTGCAACAACAAGTGGTGCAAGGAACTCAACTTTACCATCTCTTTTTTCGATGTTTCTTAGCATTTGAGAAACAATTTTTAAATCGCCTTTGTGAACCATACAAGATCCTACAAAACCAAGGTCTACTTTTTTGTCACCTCCATAATAAGTCAAATCTCTGATGGTGTCGTGAGTATATCTTTTAGAAACATCTTCGTTATTTACATCTGGGTCAGCAATCATTGGCTCAACAATAATGTCAAGATCAACAACTACTTCTGCATAATAACTAGCATTTGAATCCGGAGTTAACGCTGGTTTTTCACCTGACTTAATTTCTGTAATTCTTTTGTTTGCTTTGTTGATTAATCCCTGAAGAACCTGATTGTGATTATCCATTCCTTTGTCGATCATGATCTGGATTCTACTTTTTGCAATTTCCAATGATTCGATCAAAGTGTCGTCTTCAGAAATACAGATTGAAGCTTTTGCTTTCATTTCTGCAGTCCAGTCTGTAAATGTAAATGCCTGATCAGCAGGAAGTGTTCCGATGTGAACCTCGATAATTCTACCCTGGAATACGTTTTCTCCTCCGAACTGCTGTAACATTTGCAATTGAGTCGCATGTACTACATCACGGAAATCCATGTGATGTTTCATGTCACCTTTGAAAGTTACTTTCACAGATTCCGGAATCGGCATCGATGCTTCACCAGTCGCTAATGCCAAAGCAACAGTTCCTGAGTCAGCTCCAAAAGCTACACCTTTAGACATTCTTGTGTGAGAGTCACCTCCGATGATGATTGCCCATTCGTCAATCGTAATATCATTCAAAACTTTATGAATAACGTCTGTCATCGCATGATATTCACCTTTCGGATCTCTTGCAGTGATCAAACCGAAATCATTCATAAATTTCATCAATCTAGGAATGTTTGCCTGCGCTTTTTTGTCCCAAACTGATGCTGTATGACATCCAGATTGGTAAGCACCGTCAACAATTGGAGAAATTACTGTTGCTGCCATAGATTCCAATTCCTGTGCAGTCATCAAACCGGTTGTATCTTGTGAGCCAACTATATTTACTTCAACACGAACGTCTGAACCTGCGTGTAAAACTTTGCCCGGAGCTAAACCAACAGCATTTTTGTTAAATATTTTTTCAACAGCAGTAAGACCGACTCCTTCTTTAGTAATTTCTTTTGAGGGAGCATAAACTGTAGGAATTTCAATTCCTAAAATACCTGAAGCCCAAGTTTGTAATTTTTTACCAAAGACAATTGCGTAAGATCCGCCAGCTTTGATAAATTCCATCTTTTGCGGCGTGAATGACTTAGAAATATCTTTCAATTCCTGGTCGCCATTGTATAATTTTTTAGTCTTTGTGTTAATCGTAAGAACAGTTCCTGTAGCTACAGAATAAACTTCCTCAAGAATTGGTTCGTTGTTTTCATTACGGATAATATTACCTTCTGCATCTAGTTTTTTTACCCAGTTTTGTAGATCGATTCCAATTCCACCAGTCACGTCAACTGTCGTCAGGAAAATTGGAGAAATACCATTTGTTCCACCAACAATTGGTGCAAAATTCACAAATGGAATATAAGGACTAGCCTGTTTACCAGTCCAAAGTGCCACGTTGTTTACACCAGACATTCTTGATGAACCAACTCCCATCGTTCCTTTTTCAGCAATCAACATCACGCTTTTGTCAGGATGTTGTGCCTGCAAAGCTTTAATTTCTTCTTGAGCTTGTGGAGTCATCATGCACTTTCCGTGAAGTTCACGGTCTGATCTTGAGTGCGCCTGATTTCCAGGTGATAATAAATCTGTCGAGATATCACCTTCACCAGCAATATAGGTAACTACTTTGATTTCTTCAGGAGCTTCTGGTAGTTTTGTGAAGAATTCAGCCTGTGCATAGCTTTCAATAAGTTCTTTTGCAATTTCGTTACCGTTATGGAATGCTTCTTTTAAACGATCTGTGTCAGCTTCGTAAAGGAAAACCTGAGTTTTTAGAACGTTTGCAGCTTCTTTAGCAATATTAGCATCGTTACCTAAAGCTAAATCCAACAATACTTTGATTGAAGGACCACCTTTCATGTGAGATAATAACTCGAATGCAAAAGCAGGAGTTATTTCTTCTAATACGGATTCACCTAAAATGATTTCTTTTAAAAACTGAGCTTTCACAACAGCAGCAGGTGTTGTACCCGGTAAACTGTTGTAGATAAAGAATTTCAGAGAATCTGCTCTGTATTCGTTATTGGTATCTTTAATTTGTGAAATGATTGCGCTTAAAAGTTCGGCACCATCAATTGGTTTTGGGTGAAGACCCTGAGTTTTTCTTTCTTCAATCTCTTGGATGTAATCCTGATAAATATTCATAAATAGAAGTTCTTTTTAAAAAATTAAAGGTAGATATTGAATAGTTGCCATCTGAAAGTACAGAAGCAAGCTGTATGATCTACACCATTTCTAAAAATGAGAGATAATAATCTGTCCCAATGGGTAAATAGTAAAAGGACTTTCTCTGAAAATGTAAGTGGTTTACCTGCAATCTGTCTCGCCGCAAAAACTCTTTTCGGATAAAACGTTTGGGTGGCTTTTGATGTGTTGCAATCAAATGTTGTGGCTTAAAAACGTTTTAATATTATCAAACATTTAAAAATGTTCCCAAAAATACGGAATTTTAATATTTTTTTTGGTCTAAATTATTTAGATTCTGTATAAATATGTGTTTTATATTTTCTATTTTTGGCAGATATTTTGAACACAAACAATCATGAAGAAAATTTTCAATGTTATTTTTATTCTTTTATCAATGAGTTTCGTTGCTCAGTCTAAGGTTTTGAAAAGTAATAAGTTAGTTGTTAAGAAGAATCCGGTAAAACAGATTGTTAAGAAAAAACCTGAAAGTAATTTGGTGGTTATTAATGAAAATGTTCCTTTATTAATTCCGCAAAAATTAAATGGTAATTTTGGATATGTCAATCAAAAAGGTAAATTCGTAGTGACTCCCGAGTACCACATTGCCATGTTTTTTGCTGAAGATTGCAATCTTTTAAATTCACCAAATCCTAAAGCCAAGAAGTTTGGCACGTCTAATTTTGCGACAGTTGAAAAGAACGGTATTTCATACAGAATCAATCAGGCCGGAAAAAGATTATACCAATTTAAAAATGCAGATTTGGGAAAGTGTCAGACTGAATTTAAAAAACAACTTTTTCATGCTTATATTTTAAATGGCTCGTATGGAATTATAGAAGATTCTAAGTTTAGTAACCCATCTGACCGCTCGCATTTTAAAATTTATCCAAAATATGAATATTTACATATTTTAGAAGGTGATGATTTGTCAAATCCTATGATTGTGGCTTCGCATAAGGATAAATTTGGCATCATCGATGTCAACAACAATATTATCATTCCATTTGAATATGCTGATATCAAAAGAAACTATAGCTGGAAATTGGGGAAAATGTTTGAAGTGACTAAAGATGATATCAACTATTACTATATTGATTCCAATAACAAATCCTATTAAATTTGTAACATCATCAAATTTTTGTAATTTTGCGCTGAAATTAAAGGGGTGCTCCAATGGGGGCTGAGATTATACCCAATGAACCTGGAACGGGTAATGCTGTTTAGGGATGTTGTATCATAATATCTTATCGATCCCCTTTTATTCCATTAAATTTTAAAAATTTATAAGAATGAAAGGATTTATTTTTTTAGGACTTACCGCAAGTTCTATGGGTTTTGCACAAACTCAGAATACAGATTCTCTGAAAGTCAGAGAAATCGAAGCTGTCAACTTTACCAAAAGATTGCCGGTTGCCAAGGAAATCATCAATGTACAGAAGGATTTGGATGGCAGAAACCTTGGGCAGGATTTACCAATTCTCTTAAAAAATCAAACCTCAATTATCTCAACTTCCGATGCTGGAAATGGCGTTGGATACACGGGTTTTAGAATTCGTGGGGTTGCAGGAAGAGGAATTAACGTGATGATGAATGGTGTTCCGTTCAACGATTCTGAAAGTCAGGGAACTTTCTTTGTCAACGTTCCGGATCTTACGAGCTCAGCGTCTCAGATTGTGATACAAAGAGGTGTGGGAACTTCCAACAACGGAGTTTCGGCTTTCGGGGCAAGTATCAATGTGATTTCTAAAGAGCCTGAAGAAAAGTTTTATTTTAAAACAGATGACAGCTACGGTTTATTTAATACATACAAATATTCTGCTGAGGTAGGTTCTGGTAAATTCTGGAAAGACCGTCTTTCTGTGATGGGAAGATATTCTCACATTCATTCTGACGGTTATATCGACCGAGCTTTTTCAGATTTAAATTCTTACAATTTTACTGCTTTATTTGAAGAAGGAAAAACGAAGCTTCGTCTGATGGCATTTGGTGGAAAAGAAAAAACCTATCAGGCCTGGAACGGAGTCGACAGGAAAACATGGGAAACCAATCCTAAATACAATATTTCAGGTGCAATCTATGATGCAAACTGGGAAAATGTAGTCGGATTTTATGATAACGAAACTGATAATTACAGACAAAATCATTATCAATTACTTTGGGAGCAAGGTTTGAATGAAAGATGGAGTTTAGAAACCACTTTGCACTACACTAAAGGAAGAGGGTATTACGAAAATTATAAACAGGGAGATCCTTATGCAAGATATGCCCTGCCTGATTTCAATGGTGACGAGTATTCTGATTTTATCAGAAAAAAATGGCTGAATAATGATTTCTACGGTATTGTTTCAACACTATACGGAAAGTTTGATAATCTTGATCTGAATTTCGGCGTTGTCGGAAATCAGTATTACGGAAGACATTATGGAAATGTAACAGATGTTTTTGTTCCGCAGATTCAGGAGCATGAATATTACAGAAACCGTTCTGTGAAAAATGAAGTGGCGGGTTTTGCTAAAGCCTTGGTTAAAGTAAATGATTTCGAATTCTTCGGAGATCTACAATTAAGAAACATCGATTATGATACGAAAATCTTAATGGCAGGCGATGACGAAGGGGCAGATTTAAATAAAAACTGGCTATTTTTTAATCCAAAAGCTGGTGTCAATTATAAATTAGGTAACGGAAAAGTATTCGTTTCTTATGCTCATGCGCAACGAGAACCGAATCGTGATGATTTGATTGCAAACAATGATGTAAAATCAGAAAAGCTACATGATTTTGAAGCGGGTTTTGAGAAGCAGTTCGGGAAAGTCGCTTTCACAGCCAATCTATATTATATGTATTACCTGAATCAGTTGGTTTTAAACGGACAGATCAGCAATATCGGAGAATTCATCAGAACCAATTCAGGGAAAAGTTTCAGAAGAGGTATTGAAGTCGGTGCTTTGGCTAAACTTTCAAAGCAATGGGAAGTTTCTGGAAATGTAAGTTTGAGCCAAAACAGAAATCTTGATTTCAGAATTGAAAACGAAACAGGAATTAATCAATTAGGAAACACGGAAATATCTTTCTCACCCAATGTAATTGCCAATTTAGGTTTGAGATTTAATCCTACCCATAATTTGCAGTTTGCTTTGATGAATCAATATGTTGGGAATCAGTATTTAGATAATACAGAAACCCAGGATTTGCAGTTGAAAGATTATTTTCTGACAGATTTTAATGCTCAGTATCAATTTAAAATTGCAAAACATGATGTTGCTTTAAAATTGTTGGTCAATAATATTTTTAATCAGAAATATGTCAACAACGGTTATGTTTATGACGGACCCATATATTTTTCTCAGGCAGGAACCAACTTTATGTTTGGCGTTAGTTGGAAAATTCAGTAATTAATTATACACCATTTCATATTATTATATTTCAATAAAGTTCAGATTAATTTTTTTAAAGACTGCTTCGGCAGTCTTTTTTGTTTTCAATTAAATGACAAAAAGCTATTCCCACAGATTTCATAGATTTTCACAGATCAAGCGGTTGAGGTATGACAAATTTTAAGTTTGTTCGAAAAAAAAATCTGTGTTGATCTATGTAATCCGTGGGAAGCATTCCATCGTTTATATTGCAAACAAATCTCTGAAAAAGTCACGAAAAAGTTATAAATTTGCCGTCAAATGAATATTTCAGCTTACATTTTAGACTATTTGAAACAATTTGGAACGGTCACCGTTCCGAAGTTTGGTGTATTTTCTCTGGAAAATTCTAAAGCAGTCCTCAATTCAGAAAACGGAAGCATCCTCCCTCCCTCTACCAAAATTGCGTTTCATTCTGATTATCAGGTTTTATCTGATAATTTGGTTCAGTTTATCAGCAGTCAGAAAGCGGTTTCAAAAGAAGCGGCAGAAAACGAATTGCAAATTCAAACTGATTTTTGGAAGAAAAAACTGCAGGCAGAACAGGTTTTAGAGATTCAGGATCTCGGAACTATTTTCATCGAAGACGGACAGCTTCATTTTAAAGGAAACCGTTTAGAATCTGATCATCCTGATTTTTATGGTTTAGAAGAAATTCACTTTTCAGATATTAACAAAGGGGAAACTTTCGAAACGCCTAAAAATATAGAGAAAGATTACAAATTCAATAAATCAATTCTTTGGATTTTCCTTTTTATCGTTCCGGTTTTAGGAATGTTGTATTTAGCATACACCCAGCAGGAATTGATTTTCGGAAAAAAATCTTTTGATGACGTTTCTGTACAGACCAAAACGAAAAGGATTGAAAAGAAAATTCCGGTAAAAATTGATTCAGTTCAGATAAAAAAAGCAGATTCAATTAAAGCTTTTAAGGCAGATTCTTTAAGAAAAGATTCAATAAAACAAGCTGCAAAAACTTGGAAACCAAGTTCTCAAAAAAGAAAATCAAGATGGCAAAAATAAAAAAAGCGTCAGAATCTCTGACGGTGATGACCAATATCGTACTTCCCAATGATACCAATCAGTTGAGAAATCTTTTCGGCGGCGAATTATTGGCAAGAATGGATCGTTGTGCATCCATCTCAGCAACCAGACATTGCGAAAGAAGAGTAGTAACGGCGTCTGTAAACCACGTTTCATTCGATCATCCAATTCCGGAAGGTGGAATTGTTGTGATGGAATCTAAAGTTTCGCGTGCATTCTCAACATCAATGGAAATTTATGTTGATGTTTGGTTGGATGACCCTATTAATCATAAAAAAATTCAGACCAATAAAGGAATTTACACTTTCGTGGCCGTGGATGAGTTTAATAGACCTATTCCAATCCCGGCAATGGAACCGGAAACTGAACTTGAAATAGAAAGATTTGATGCTGCATTAAGAAGAAAAGAACTTTCTCTGATTCTTTCAGGAAGAATGAAACCTTCTGAATCTGTTGAGCTTAAGAAATTATTTCAAGATCCTTCTTAAAATAAATAAATTAATAGAAAATCTACGACTCTGCTTAGCTTGATAAAATATAAAAATCATTCTGAGCAGAGTCGTAGAATTTTAAGGTAAAATATCAATAGTTAATTTTAAAAAAAAATGAAGATTCTCCTTCTAGACAAAAATCACCCACTCATCACCGAACAACTTTTAGAAAAAAACTTTATTCTGGAAGAAGATTTTATGTCTTCTTATGATGAAGTTTGCCAGAAGATTGAAAATTATGATGGAGTTATTATCAGGAGTAGAATTCCTTTAGACCAAAACTTTTTAGAGAAAGCAAAAAATCTTAAGTTCATCGCAAGAGTAGGAGCGGGAATGGAAAATATTGATATACCCATTGCTGAAAAATTAGGAATTCAACTGATCAATTCTCCCGAAGGAAACAGAGATTCTGTTGCAGAACACGTTGTCGGAATGTTATTGATTTTAATGAACCGACTTTTCATTGCTTCAAACGAAGTGAAAAACGGGATCTGGCTGCGTGAAGAAAACCGTGGTGACGAATTACTCGGAAAAACCGTCGGATTGATTGGTTACGGAAATATGGGAAAAGCAACTGCCAAAAGACTTTCAGGCTTCGGGTGCGAAGTGATTTTCCATGACATCCTTCCCAATCTTTCAGATAAATTTGCGACACAGGTTTCTTTAGAAGAGTTGAAAGAAAAAGCTGAGGTTCTGAGCCTGCATATTCCTTTGACATATTCAACAAATTATTTGGTGGATGCTGAATTTATTTCTGAGATGAAAAATGATTTCTACTTTGTAAATACGGCAAGAGGAAAGAATGTAGAAACGAAAAGTTTAGTTAAAGCTTTAAAATCAGGAAAGGTAAAAGGAGCATGTCTTGATGTTTTAGAATACGAAAAGGCTTCATTCGAAAATCTGGAAACAGAAAATGAAGATTTACAATATCTTTTAAACTCTGAAAAGGCTATTGTGACGCCTCATATTGCTGGTTGGACGCACCAGAGCAAAGAAAAATTGGCGCAGATAATTGTTGATAAAATTTTAGCTTCTTATTCGAATTAAGCAATTCGGATTATGTTAAATAATTCACAATTTACAATGATTTTTCACGATTCATTTTGAGTTTTATTAAATTGCCACTCATTTTTGAAACTCATGAAGAAGCTTACTTTTATACTTGTTACAACCCTATTTTTATTCCTTTTTTCCTGTAAAAACAAATCCGAAAACCAAGAATCTGTCTCAGAAAACACCACAAATCTGCCCAATTACGGAAATGTAGATTTAGGAAAAGTATTTTCTCCGGAAGATGCTATTCTTTCAAACAAAGACTTTATTGTTAACTATATCGATCAGTATTATAAGAAAGTTTGGGAAGGAAGTGACCTAAGCGGCGGAATTCTGATTGCAAAAGGAAATGATATTCTCTTTGAAAATTATAGAGGTTTTGCGAGAGAAGGTAATCAAATGCCGATTGATAAAAACACCCCTTTGCACGTGGCGTCAGTTTCTAAAACTTTGACGGCAATGGCAATGCTGAAATTGGTAGAGGCAGGAAAAATAAAATTATCAGATCATTTAACTCAACATTTTCCGGGGTTTCCTTATCCGAAAGTGACGGTTCAGACTTTACTAGACCAAAGAAGCGGACTTCCAAAATACGAATATTTCATTACAAAAATTCAACCGGCTCCGGCGGAACTTTCAAAAAAATATATTACCAATCAGGATGTTCTGAATATGATCATCAAATACAAACCTGAATTGGCAAGAGATACTGATACTGGTTTTATGTATTGCAATACCAACTTTGCACTTCTCGCATTGTTGATTGAAAAAGTAACGAAAACACCTTTTCCACAAGCCATGCAGGAGATGGTTTTCACACCTTTAAAGATGACGAAAAGTTACATTTTTCAGGAAAAAGACATTCCGACTGCAGCACAATCATTTTATTACGGTGGAAACAGATTGTATCCTTTGGATCGTTTAGATCTAATTTATGGGGATAAAAATGTTTACACTACGCCAAGGGATCTGTACAGTTTCTCAAAAGCGATGTTTTCAAAAGATTTTTTAAAGCCAGAATTGAAAGAGATGATTTTCGAACCTTACAGTAATGAGAAGGCGGGACAAAACAATTACGGTTTAGGATTCAGAATGAAAATTTTTGATAATGGTGAAAAATTGACGTATCACAACGGATGGTGGCACGGAACAAACTCGGTTTTTGCTCATCTTTTAAAATCTAAAGTGACCATCGTTGCCATTGGTAATAAATATTCAGGAAAAGTGTATTCTGCATTGGCACTTTCAGGGTTATTCGAAGATTTTCCGCCTCAGAAAGATAAGCTGAATCACATTATGAATGATAATAAGGATACTTTGAAAACCGGAACTGAGGTTTTTGGAGAATAATGTTTATTTTTGCTCAAATATATTCATGAAAAGAATCCTTCTCTTACTGATTGTCAGTTTTCTTGTGCATTCTTGCGCAAGAGTCGGTTCGCCGGTTGGCGGGCCGAAAGATACTTTGGCTCCGCAGTTTTTAAGTTCAAATATTGACACGACCAGAGTTAATGTGAGAAGAGATATTAAAGAACTGAGAATAGATTTTGATGAATACATTACATTAAAAGACATTAATAAAAATCTAAACATCTCTCCACCCATAGAGAATATCACAAGAATTCTACCTTCAAATATTGCCAATAAATATTTAATCATTCAGTGGTCAGATACACTTCAGGCAAATACAACTTATAATTTTAATTTCGGAAATTCAATTGCAGATAACAGTGAATCTAATATATTAAGATATT
This sequence comes from Chryseobacterium sp. C-71, assembly GCF_020911865.1. Lineage (NCBI taxonomy): Bacteria > Pseudomonadati > Bacteroidota > Flavobacteriia > Flavobacteriales > Weeksellaceae > Chryseobacterium > Chryseobacterium sp. C-71. Next base: position 2,145,566 of record NZ_CP087131.1, on the reverse strand, counting down.
ATAATTTTGCATTTTCTACAGGTGAAAAACTGGATGATCTTTACATTAGTGGTGAAGTAAAAGACGCTTTTACGATTAAAAAACAGAATAGCAGCGAAAATAAAATGGTTGTCGGTTTGTATCAATTAAAAGATACGATTGATTATAAAAAGAAACCTTATTACATCACAAAAGTAGATGATGACGGATATTACGAGCTTAATTATCTGGCTCCGGGTAAATTTAAAATCATAGCATTTGACGATGAAAACGGAAACTCCATTTATGATCCGGGAAAGGAGAAAATAGGTTTTCAGAAAGATACGGTAAACATTGAAAAGTCGATTTCAGGTTTAAATTTAAAACTGTATCCATCTAAAAAGTTATTTAAAAAACCTGAACTGAAAGAAATTCAGGGTGGTATTTTGATGTCATTTGAAGGAAATCCGGGTGAAGTGAAAGTGGTTTCTAAAAACGAAAAACTTCAGGATTATAAAGTAACACATACGCCAAAATCAGATTCTGTACGAATTTGGTTTGATGCAGTGAAAAGTAATGTCGGACAAACGGTTACTGAGAATCTCAAATTTGCTTACGAAGCAGACGAGAGAAAAGATTCTACATCGGTTTTTTATAAGTATAATGCAAAAAATACAATGACAGTCGATAACAATATCGGTGGTTCAATACTTCCTCCCAAAAGCGATTTCAGGTTGGTTTCAAATTATGTAGTTGATAAGATAAGCCCAGAAAAATGGACTTTAAAAGTAGACAGCCTTACCACCCAGAATTTCACAGCTAAAATATCTGAATCTAATCCTTACGAAATTTTGGTTCAGTCTGATTTTATTGCCGGAAAAAAATATCAGTTGACAATTCCTAAAACCACCGTTTCTTCTTATTACGAAAAAAATGCTGAGTCTAAAAGATTCGATTTTGAAGCAGATAAAGTTGAAAATTATGGAAGTTTTAATTTTATGCTTACCAATGCGCCTACTACAAAATATTGGATTCAACTGTTAGATACATCAGAAAAGGCAGTTTATCAAAAATATACCAGTGGGAGTAATGTTAAATTTGATATTGTAAAACCGGGCGACTACATCGTAAGAATTTTGGTAGACAATAATGGCAATAAACGATGGGATGAAGCCGATTTCGTCAATCAGGTTTTTGCAGAAGATTCATATTTGTATTACAAAATGGTTGTAGCGAGGCCTTTGTGGGAGTCTAAAGAAGAGTGGGATCTCAATGATAAAAGAACTTTTGAAGGCATTAAAGAAGCTCCTAAAAAGAATAATGAAGATACGGAACAACCGCAGCCAGGTTTTAATAACAATAATGGTACTTTAAATAATCCTACACAGTCAGGTACAAGAACTAGAACGCCACAACTTACGAGATAATGGAAACATTCAAAAAAATAGTGTTCTGGAGTCTGGTGGCTTTTGCGCTGATACAATTTATACCCACAGATAAGATCAATCAGCCCGTAAATAGTTCTGTCAACTTTATCGAAGTTAAAAAATCACCTTCAAAAGTTGTCGGATTACTGAAAAACGCTTGTTATGACTGTCATTCTAACGAAACAGTTTACCCGAAATATGCTTACATAGCACCTTTCTCATGGTCGGTGAAAGATCATGTGAATGAAGGAAGAGAACATCTTAATTTTTCAGTCTGGAATGCTTATAACAAAGATTTGAAAGAAAGTATGCTTAAAAAGGCTGTACAGACGCTTCAGAATAAATCAATGCCAATGCCTGCATATATTGTTTATCACGACGAAGCTAACTTATCTGAAGCAGAAAGAACTGTTTTGATTAATTATTTTGAGGAAATTTTGAAGTCTAAATCTTATTAGACTAAAAACAAAAATCCCACACATTTTAAAAGGTTACCAAAATTTTGATTGTTTTAAAACGTGTGGGAAATTATTTTAGGCTTAAAAATTCTTTAAGTATTCTTCAAAAAATATTTTTTGCGAATCAAAGGCAATATCATCAAGATTAATTTCTGAAGCAGGAATCCATTGGGTTTCTGATATTTCTGAGAGTTCTAAATTGACTTCAAATTTTTCTGAAACATTGTATTCGTAAAACAAATCGATGGTATTATAATCAATTTCTTTATACTGATAAACATTGGGAAGGCTCGTAAGATACTTAAGATTTGTAACATCAATTTCTAACTGAAGTTCTTCAAAAAGTTCTCTTTTGCAAGTGTTTTCTGCACTTTCTTTAGGGTCTACAAAGCCACCTGCGAGGTCAAGTTTTCCCTTTTTAGGTTCCTGATTTCGTCGGGTAAGATAAATTTCGTTGCCACATCTTATTACGACAGCAACAGCTCCGGCAACGTTATTGTATAAGTTGAAATTGCAATTGGGACAGCTCCATTTTTTTTCGCCGTCCCAATTCAATGATTCTTTGCCACAGTTTGGGCAAAATTTCAATATTTTCATTCAGTAAGTTTAGCCTTATTTCGTGGATGATAATTTAAGATAACATCACGTAGCTCTTCAGTTTTCAGATGTGTATAAACTGCAGTAGTTGTAATACTCGAATGACCTAGCATTTCTTGTATGTAGCGCAAGTCTACGCCGTTTTGCAGTAAATGTGTAGCAAATGAATGTCTGAAAGTATGCGGTGATATTTTCTTACTTATTCCAGCTTTATCAGTAAGTTCTTTAATGATAATGAATACAATCACACGAGACATAGAAGTTCCTCTGCTGTTTAAAAACAAAGTATCTTCATGTTTCTTATTAATCTTAATGGTAGAACGTACCTCAGTAATATAATTTTGTAGTAAATCTGCAGTGTAATTTGCAAGAGGAACGAAACGCGTTTTATTACCTTTCCCTACAACTTTAATGTAATTTTCTTTAAAATTGATATTCGAGATTTTAATATCTATTAGTTCAGAAACACGAATTCCGCAACCGTATAAAACTTCGATGATGCAATGATTTCTTTTTCCAAGGTCGGTGTGAATTTCAATAGCATCAATAATTTTATTAATATCTGAAAGGCTTAAGGTATCAGGTAAATATAAACCCAATTTTGGACCTTCCAGCAATGCTGAAGGGTTGTCTTCGCGAATTTCGTCTTCCAAAAGAAATCTGAAAAATGCTTTGATAGAAGAGATCCATCTTGCCTGTGATCTTTCGCTGAATTTCTGCTTAGAAAGTGTAAAAATGTACTCCTGAAGATTTTCATACGCAATCACGTCAGGACCTACGTTTTGAAGGTCTTCTTCTGCGTAATCTTTAAGTTTTTTGATGTCGCGAACGTAAGCGTCTAATGTGTTTTCTGAAAAGTTTCTTTCAAATCTTAGAAAAATTTCGAAATCTTTAATTTTTTCATCCCAAGTCATTGTGTTGTGTTTTTTTTAAGTTTTTAATTCATTCTCGGAAACTTGTATTATTTCAATTCCGTGGCTTTGTAAAAATGATATTCCTTCGTTATCTGAATACGCATTAATATATACGAGTTTTTCTATGCCTGCCTGCAGTATCAGTTTGCTACAATCTTTGCATGGGGAGAGCGTGAGGTATAAAGTTGCTCCCCGGGCTGATTGATTAGAGCCGGCTAGTTTCAAAATCGCATTTGCTTCTGCGTGCAGTACGTACCAGTGTGTTTTACCGTTTTCGTCTTCACAGCAGTTCTCAGATCCAGAAGGGGTACCATTGTAACCATCTGAAATAATCATCCTATCTTTTACGATAAGAGCTCCTACTTGCTTCCTTTCACAGTAGGAAAGTTTTGCCCATTCAAGAGCCATTTTCAGATAAGCTTTGTCAAACTTATTGTACATCTGCATTGCGTTTTTTCGAAATAATTTGTGATATTAGAAGTTAGGCTTTCTTTTTTCAATGAAAGCGGAAACTCCTTCTTTTTTGTCTTCTAATTCAAAAAGTTCTCCGAAATATTTAATTTCAGTTTCAAAACCTTTATCCGTGTCAGACAGATTGGTGGCTTGTATTGCTCTGGAAATTGCCATTGGAGAATTATTTGCAATTGTTTTTGCTAATTCTTTTGTCTTGTTCAACAATTCTTCGATAGGGAAGACCTCGTTTACCAAACCAATTTCTTTTGCTCTTTGCGCAGGAATCATTTTAGCTGAGAAAATCATCTCGTTGGCTATTCCTTTTCCTACTAGTTTTGGAAGTCTCTGTGTACCTCCGTATCCAGGAATCAACCCCAAAGTAACTTCAGGAAGACCAAGCTTTGCATTTTCAGATGCATATCTGATATGGCAAGACATTGCTAATTCTAAACCTCCGCCCAAAGCGAAGCCGTTTACAGCAGCAATTACTGGTTTTGATAAGTTTTCAATTTTGTTGAAAAGAATATTTTGCCCATTTCTTGCTAATTCTTCAGCTTTTTCTTGATTAAAATCACTGAATTCTTTAATATCTGCTCCTGCTACAAAAGATTTTTCTCCGCTTCCTGTCAATATAATAACCCTAACCTCATGGTGAGACGCTAACTCATCTAACGCAGAACTGATTTCTTTTATTGTCTTTGCATTCAATGCATTTAGGCTTTCAGGTCTGTTGATTGTGATGATAGCAGTCTTGTCTTCTCTGCCTAAAATTATATTTTCGTAACTCATTAGCGATCTATATCTTTAATAACCTGCAAATTAAAAATTATTTTGCAAAAAAAAGGGAAAAAATTATTTTTTTTCCCTTTTTTGTTTATTTATAATAGTTTATTTTAAATGATTCATCATGTTTGAATCAATATTGATGTGTAAACCAGAAGCCACTTTCATGCCAAGCTCAATGTTTGCACGGAAAAAATGACACAACTGTCGGTTGATAATTTCATCTCTTTTCGGACCGTCGATACCGCTCATATTGTCGATAATATTATGAACCAAACGATCTCTGTCTTCCTGATTCATTGCTTTTGTATACAATAATCCGGGTTGAGTGTAGTGGTCATCATCATTTTCGTTACGGTTATAGTTTGCAACATGATTATTGTCTAATTCATATTCGAAATTTTTATAAGATGAATCGGGTTGGATGTCGTCAAAACTGTTAGGATGGTAATTAGGTTTGTCCTGGTATTCACTTGAGTCTGCCATAAATCCGTCTCTTTGATAATTATTGACTGCAAACGGACATCTATTTACTTCCAATTGATGTGCATTTACCCCCACTCTGTATCTGTGAGCATCGGGATATGAGAATAATCTTCCTTGGAGCATCTTATCTGGTGAAAAACTAATTCCGTTAACTAAATTACTTGGTGAAAAGGTTGATTGTTCTACATGGGCAAAATAATTAACAGGAACTTCATTCAATTCCATTTCGCCCACTTCAATTAAAGGGAAATCTGCCTGAGACCATACTTTTGTAATATCAAAAGGATTCCATCTGAATTCTTTTGACTGTTCTTCGGTCATTACTTGGATGTACATCGTCCATTTTGGGAAATCACCGTTATCGATTGCGTTGCAAAGGTCTTCCTGAGCGAAATCAGGATTTTCTCCTGCCATTTTTGTAGCTTCTTCGTTGGTGAAGTTTTTAATTCCTTGTTTTGTTTTAAAGTGAAATTTCACCCATGTTCTCTGATTTTCTGCATTAATCATCGAGAATGTATGCGACCCGAAACCGTGCATGTGTCTGTAACCGTAAGGCGTACCTCTTTCAGACATTAGGATTAGAACCTGATGAAGCGATTCCGGATTTAAACTCCAGAAATCCCACATCATTGTTGCACTTTTTAAGTTGGTTTTAGGAACTCTCTTTTGAGTATGAATAAAATCTGGGAATTTTTTAGCGTCTTTAATAAAGAAAACCGGAGTGTTGTTCCCTACTAAATCCCAGTTTCCATCTTCTGTATAGAATTTTAAAGCAAATCCACGAGGATCTCTTGCGGTGTCTGCACTTCCTTTTTCACCACCCACAGTTGAAAAGCGGGCAAACATTTTACAAGAATTTCCTACCTGAGAAAAAAGTTTTGCTTTTGTATATTGTGAAATATCATGAGTAACAGTAAATTTTCCATAAGCGCCGCTACCTTTTGCGTGAACAATTCTTTCGGGAATTCTTTCTCTCACAAAATGCGCAAGGTTTTCCTGTAGAATAAAGTCCTGTAACAAAACCGGGCCTCTTGAGCCTACAGTTTGAGAATCCTGATGCTCAAAGTACGGAGCACCGCTGCTTGATGTTAATTTTTTAGAATCCATAGAGTTATAATTTGATTGATTTTTTCAGTTTTCAAGAGCTGTTGCCAGCCTAATATTTATCAAATTTAGTAGAAATTTTTATTGGTTATGCTAAAAACGTCATATCTTTGTCATAGATAATATTAATCAAATGAACATTCAGCAATTGGAATATCTTATCGCTGTCGATAAGTATAAACATTTTGGTAAAGCTGCTCAGGCGTGTTTTATAACTCAACCTACATTAAGCGCAATGATACAGAAGTTTGAAGATGAGCTGGATGTGAAGGTTTTTGACAGAACGACCCACCCGATTCGTACTACTGACGTGGGATTACAGATTATTGATCAGGCTAAAGTTATTATTGAAGGGGTAAACGAACTTAGAAATAAAGCGAATTTATTAAATAATATTTTAGGAGGAACAATTAACTTGGGAATTATTCCAACAGTTTCATCGTTTATCTTACCAACTGAAATTTTCCATTTCCTGGAAGAAAATCCTAAGATTTTGATGAATGTAAAAGAAATGACCACTGATAATATTATCAAAGCTTTAAAGGCTGGTGAATTAGATGCAGGAATTATTTCTACACCTTATGACAATGCCAACGAATTTTATCAGGATTTCTTATTTAATGAAGAACTGATGATTTACAGTTCGGATACTGAGGCGAATAAGAAAAATACATTTATTGTTCCTGACGAATTGAATGTAGAAAAAGTTTGGCTTTTGGAAGAAGGTAACTGCTTGAGAAATCAATTTGAAAACATCTGCCATTTAAAGGAAAACAGGTTAAAGCCTAAAAATCTTGAGTTTTTAGCTTCTAATATTCAGACTTTGGTTCACATGGTTGATAAAGTTGGTGGAATCAGTATTTTACCAGAATTGGCACTAAATCAATTGTCTGAGGAACAAAAAAATAAAGTTTTCAGATTTAAAAAACCTTTTCCTTACAGAGAAATCAGCATTATTTATTACAAGCCGACTTTCAAACAAAAAATCATCGATGAATTAAGAACTTTCATCAAAGATTCTTTGACTAAAAAACTGAATTTTAATGAAAACCCTAAAGATTACGTGAGCATCAAGCCTCAATAATGCTTTTCAATATTGATTTAAACTATTAATTTCAAGAAAATTATAAATACCACGCAAAAGTTTTGAGTATTAGGAAAATAGTACTTAAATTTGCTGACGTTTATAACGAGGAAAAATTTGACCTGATTGCAACCTCTCTAAAAAAATGCTAAAACAGAATATTCTTTTTAGCTTTTCTGGGCAATTATTCATTTTTTTTCTTCTACATTTAATTTTAAAAATACAAGAATAATATGTCTTATTTATTTACGTCTGAATCAGTTTCAGAAGGGCATCCAGATAAAATTGCCGACCAGATTTCCGATGCATTAATCGATAACTTTTTAGCATACGACAAAACTTCAAAGGTAGCTTGTGAAACTTTGGTTACTACAGGTCAGGTTGTTTTGGCTGGTGAGGTAAAATCTGATGCATATCTTGATGTTCAGACAATCGCAAGAGAAGTAATCAACGGAATTGGTTATACAAAAGGTGAATATATGTTCAACGGTGATTCTTGCGGTGTAATTTCTGCTATTCACGAACAGTCACCGGACATCAATCAGGGTGTTGACAGAGCTGTAAATGATGAGTCTTTTGAAGCTAAAGCAAATGCGCAAGGCGCGGGCGATCAAGGGATGATGTTTGGGTATGCAACGAATGAAACGTCTAACTATATGCCTTTGGCTTTAGATCTCGCACATACGATTCTTAAAGAACTTTCTGCAATCAGAAGAGAAGATTCTGAAATCAAATATCTTCGTCCGGATGCGAAATCTCAGGTAACGATTGAGTACTCTGACGATCACAAACCGGTAAGAATTGATTCTATCGTAGTTTCCACTCAGCATGACGATTTTGCTGCTGAAGAAGAAATGCTGAACAAAATCAGAGAAGACATCAAAAATATTTTGATTCCTAGAGTTGTTGCTTTGCAGACTGAAGAAATCAAAGCTTTGTTCAACGATAAAATCAAATATCATATCAATCCTACAGGAAAATTCGTAATCGGTGGTCCTCACGGAGATACAGGTTTGACAGGAAGAAAAATCATTGTTGATACATATGGTGGAAAAGGTGCTCACGGTGGTGGCGCATTCTCAGGAAAAGATCCTTCAAAAGTTGACAGAAGTGCTGCTTATGCTACAAGACACATTGCTAAAAACTTAGTTGCGGCGGGTGTTGCAGACGAGGTTTTAGTACAGGTTTCTTATGCTATCGGTGTTGCTGAACCTTGTGGTTTGTACATCAACACGTATGGAACTTCTAAAGTTGAATTAAATGATGGTGAGATCGCTAAAAAAGTTTCTACCATTTTCGATCTTAGACCTTATGCAATAGAGCAAAATTTGAAGTTGAGAAATCCTATTTATCAGGAAACGGCTTCTTATGGTCACATGGGAAGAGAGCATTTCGTTGCTGATAAGACTTTCAACAAAGGTCATAAAAACGAATTAACTCTTACAGGTTTAGAATTCTTTACTTGGGAGAAATTAGACAAAGTAGAAGAAATTAAATCCGCTTTCGGAATTTAATATTTCTTTTAACATATTTAAACTGCTTTATCTTCATGAGATAAGGCAGTTTTTTTTAAATTTACGTTTTAAATAAAATAAGATGAAGAACTTTAGTTGGGTGGCGGCAATTGTATGTGTGTGTGTTATGAGTGTTTTTGCAAAAGCTCAGGTAACAATACATAAAATGTTGAATGTAGGATATGTATATCAAAATCAAAGTTTTGGTGAAGTAGGAGGGAAATTGCTTTTTCTCAAGACAGACGACGTAATTTATAGATTGGGAGCTTCTGCATTAATGGGGTCAGCCAATTCTGAATTTGCGATTATGCCGAAAGTGAATGCTGATATTTTATTGAATTTTGAAAAAAATGTAGATTTCAAACATTCCTATTATTTTCTTGCTGGTGTTGAAGGAACCAACAAATATGTTGCTCCAAAAATTGGTGTCTCGCTATTCGGGCTTTTAGATTTGACAGGAGGATATGCTTTTTCTATCGCAGATTCTAGATTAAATGGAAAAGAATTAAAGGGCTTAAATATTAATTTCACACTAAATATTCCTACAGCGTTCTTACATGACATGTTTAAGTAGTTTTTTTTACATATTTCTTCTAAATATTTAATAATTGCTTAACAGTTATTAAATTTTTATTTATATTTACAGCATAATTTAATGCTTATTGATAAGACTTTACTCTAACAAACTTTGTAGCGGAAAATAAACCAGTCAGAATGACGGGAGACAGTTTGGCTACGGGTATATACTGAGAAGAAAAGTCATGAAATCAACAGATAGCCTATTAATATCTCTTTACCAGAAAGGAGACGAAGAAGCATTATCAACCCTTATACATCGTCATCAGAAAGACCTCTTTTCGTTTATTCTCTATAAGATAAACGATGAAGATTTGGCCAACGATGTTTTTCAGGATACTTTTATCAAAATCATTATTATGCTAAAAGAAGGGCGCTATAATGAGGAAGGAAAATTTATTCTTTGGGCAAAAAGAATTGCACAAAATTTAATTATCGATCATTTCAGAGCAAAATCCAAAAACGTGAAAGTTTCGGAGACCACTTTTGATAATGATGAGTTTTCTATTTTTGACTTGATCAGGGAACCTTCAGAAAATATTGAAGATCAGTTGGTCAGTATGCAGATTCAGGAAGATTTGCTGAAAATGTTACAGTTTTTACCACAGAATCAACAAGAGGTGATAAAACTCAGGTTTTTCGACGGACTAAGTTTTAAGGAGATCGCAGACCATACAGATATGAGTATTAATACGACTTTGGGGCGTGTTCGATATGCTTTAATTAACCTACGAAAAATCATGGAGGAAAATAATATTGTCTTAACGAGATAATAATTCACAATGTTTCACGTTTTAAAGAAAAAACATTTTTTGCCTATGAAAAATAACGATTCTTTAAAAATGAAAAGTTTGAAACCCAAAAAACAAACCATTGATTTTTTGCTTAGTTTCTCGAAAAGTCTTGATGTGGTAAAGATTAAGAATAATCATTATCACGTTTCAAAAAATTAATCATTAATTTTGTGCTGTATGAAAATTCAGCACATTTTTTTTGACCTCGACAATACCCTTTGGGATCACCGCAGAAACGCTTATTTAACAATCAAAAGCCTTTTCGAAAAAGAAGAAATTACTTTAAAATACAATATTGATTTTGAAGAATTTCACACAAAATATCACGAAATCAATGAGAGGCTTTGGGAGCAGATTCGTGATGGCGAAATTGATAAAGAATATTTGAGAAAACATCGTTTTTATGACACATTCAATCATTTCGGAATTGATGATCTGGAATTGTCGATGTATTTTGAAGAACACTTTTTAGATAAAATTTTAAATTTCAATCATCTTGTAGAAAGTGCCGATGTTATTTTGGAATATTTAAAAGCTAAGAATTATACACTTCACATTATTTCAAACGGCTTTCAGGAAGTGACTGAAAGAAAATGTATTCTCTCGGGTATTGATCATTATTTTCAAACCATTACCAGTGCCGATTCTGTGAGTGTGAGAAAACCAAATCCTGCTATTTTTGAACATTCTCTGAAATTAGCAAATGCTGCCAAAAAGGAAAGTGTTTTAATTGGAGACGATTGGATTGCCGACGTGGTCGGAGCACAAAATTTTGGAATTGATGTAATTTTCTTTGATGTTTTAAATGAAAATCCGCAGCAAGAAAATTTAAAAGTGATTAAACATCTTTTGCAGATTAAAGAATATTTATAAAAGGATTACAAACAGTTTCGGCGGCACCTTGGTGCCGCCGAAGGTTATTTATTAGAGAGATGTCGAGGTTAAATTCCCAAACTTTCTCTTACTCGCTGAATGGTTTGCATAGCAATCGCTCTTGTTTTCACTGCTCCTTCCTGAAGTTTAGCTTCCAATTCATCAAGATTGTTCATGTAGTAAGAAAACAGTTCTCTTTCTTTTTCAAATCTTGTCAGGATTAAATCTAAAAGTTCTTTTTTAGCATGACCGTAACCGAAATTACCGGCTAAATATTTAGCTCTCAATTCTTCTGTTTGTTCAGCAGTTGCAATGAGTTCATAAATAGCAAAAGTTTTATCAGTAGAAGGATCTTTTGGCTCTTCTAAAGATTTAGAATCACTTTCGATGCTCATTACCTGTTTTTTTAATTCTTTTTCAGGCAAGAAAATATTGATGATGTTTCCTCTTGATTTCGACATTTTGTGGCCGTCAATTCCGGGAACATATTTGGTGTCTTCCTGCAATTCTGCTTGTGGTAAAACCAAAACTTCACCCATTTGATTATTGAATCTTGAAGCAACGTCACGGGCAATTTCTAAATGCTGAAGCTGATCTTTTCCTACGGGAACGATTTCTGCATCATACAATAAAATATCTGCCGCCATCAAAATCGGATAGGTAAATAATCCAGCATTAACATCTTGTAAACGATCTGCTTTATCTTTAAAAGAATGCGCTAAAGTCAGTCTCTGATAAGGAAAAAAACATGATAAATGCCAAGATAGTTCACAGGTTTCGGGGATGTCGCTCTGTCTGTAAAAGAATGTTTTTTCGGTATCTAGTCCGCAGGCAAGCCAAGCTGCAGCAATTTCGTAGGTGTTGTTTTTTAATTCTTTTGCGTCTTTGATCTGCGTAAGTGAGTGCAGATTCGCAATAAATAAAAATGATTCGTTTCCTGCTTGCTTTGAAAGTTCAATTGCAGGAATAATTGCACCCAAAAGGTTTCCAAGGTGCGGCGTTCCGGTGGCTTGTATGCCGGTAAGAATTCTTGACATTGTTTAAAATTGTTTGTGCAAAAATAGGGAAAATTTAGAATTTTACTTGTTCAAACGGATGTAGAATAATATAAAATAATCAATCTCACTTAATTGAAATTTATAAAAACCTATTTCTTCAATTCAATTGTATATTTAAAAGTTAAAACCTTTAGATGCCAAAGCGTCAAGGTCTGTTCCGCTGAGATGATATCATTTTGTGAACCAATAATCAAACGGTCACGGAATGAACTGATGAATTGCGACCAATAATCACCCTTAGAATCTTTTAGTAAAAAATAAAATCCTGCATCACCAAATCTTTTCCCTGAAGAATCTAAAATCAATTCCCCATTTTCCCCAACATTTGGAATCATCAACACCGTTGCATTCCCATTTGGAAGAGGAAAAACGGCTTTTACACAGGTTTTTCCTGAAGGTAAATTACTAGTCCCATAAACGCCGGAGTAGATCACCTGTCCGCTGGATTTAATAGAGCGAAACCAAAATGTGTATTTTATCTCATTGGTTTTTGTATCGACCAGATTTATAATTTCGCTTTTTAAAGATTCTGAATCATCAATATTTTTAGTTGGAATATTTAATTGATTGATTCTGTTGCTGAATAATTTATTAATCAAAATCCCGAAAAATTTGAAAAACGGATTCCATTGTACCGAAAATTGCAAGTTGTGATTGTCTGTTTTTTCATAAAACCCAATCACATTTTTAGATAAATTAGAAAATTCGGCTTCAGACAAATTCAATTTCTGCATTGAGGGGATAATGCCTTTTGCCTTAGAATCTTTTTGAATAATTAAATTTTCTTTTTCCGCAAATTTGTGAATGAAATCTTCACCAATCGCATCCAGATTTCCAAACGGTCCCATCAGCCAGGGAAAATCTTCTGGCTTTATTTTTCTTCCACGCAGAATCACCCATTGCTGAGTCATCCAATCCTGAAACTTCTGCATCGGATAAGCGAATCTCATTTAGTTACTTTTGAGATTGGGAATAATGTTGCGTCGTCCTTTCCACTCACCAAATTCCGAGATAGGTTTGAAGCGCAACGTTGTAAATTCAAAATGAAAATCTTTTCGATCTCTTTCTTTCATTGCATCAGCGTGTCTTTCTGGTTTTGGAACTTTGCTGTGTCCATTAACCATATCGGTCATTTCTTTCTGCGTTTTCCAAATCGAAAAAGTAGAAACGGTATTTGGAAATTTAATGGAAGCTAAAGACAAAGTAGTTGCAGGATGATCTCTAACTAATTTCTCAACCGGTCTTCCCCAATGAATAAATCTTGGGATTTGCAGGAATTTCATTCGTGCAATAGTGACAGCAACAACTGGAGAATCGGTATTTTCAAATTCTAAAGTTTCATCCGGAATTTCAAACTTATTGAATTTGCCCCATTTTCTCATAAAAGTTAATCTTGTATGCCAACCTTTAGATAAGATTTTTCCAAAATTATTTTCAGTTAAAAAATTATCAACATCACTTTCATTTTCCCATTGAGCAAACACTGCGATTTGTCTGATCAGCATTCGTGAAGGTGAAAATATAGCAGAGCCAAGCGTCATTGCGGTCATACATTCTGCATGAATCAAACCTGGAGTATTTTTTGGCTTCAGTGAAAACAAAAGAATTCTAAGGGCAGAAAAGTAGTTTATTTTAACTAAATGATAAGTGAAGACGCTCATTTTAATCAAGAGTATTTATTAGTTTTTATATTAAATTTTAAAAAAAACTAAGGAATTAAAATTTTATCTCCACCAAACTTCGGCTCAACGCCAAAGATGAAATCCCAAAAAACCTTTGCTCTTGCCAGTTTCTCTCTTGCATTTGTTTTAAAACCTGCATATTTATTTACATCTGCAGCATTGTAACCAAATGCTTCAATTCCGTTTTTTCTCGCAAGATAAACTGCACGTTCATTGTGGAACTGCTGAGAGATGATAATGTAAGAATTCTGTCCGAAAATCTCTTTTGCCCGAACCACTGAGTCTAAAGTTCTGAAACCTGCGAAATCCTCAAAGATTCTTTCTGCAGGAACTCCGGCTTTGATGAGTTCGTTTTTCATTTCCTCCGGTTCGTTGTAATCTTTTTGAGAGTTATCTCCGCTTACAATAATGTTTTGAATTTTCCCTGATTTAAATAATTGTGCAGCAGCTTCAATTCGGTTGACGAAGTAGGCATTTGGTGCACCATTGGAGAGTGTTTTGCTGGTTCCAAGGAGAAGTCCTGTTTTCTCGGTAGGTAGTTTTGAAAGATCTGAAGTAACGAAATTTTTCGTCTGATCTTTAATGGTAAAATTTGACCAGATGACAAAAATAATTCCTGCCACGAAAAGCAGCAGGAAGATTTTGATTGTATTTTTAATTAATTTTTTCATACATTTTAAACCCTAAAAGGTTTCATAAAAGTATGAAATATTTTAAAACTCTAATCCATTCGGAAAAGCTTTCTTTCTGAAAATTAATAAAAATGCTGCACCCACAGTAATTGCAGAATCGGCAACATTGAAAATGTATTTGAAGAATTCAAAGTGTTTTCCACCAATTAATGGCCAGCTTTCGGGAGCAGTCCAGTCTACCAAAGGAAAATGAAGCATATCAACAACACAACCTTTCATAAATGTAGAATAACCTTCACCAAAAGGAACCAGTTTAGAAACTCCGCCGTACCCAATCCATTGATTGACACTTTCGTCATAAACCATTCCGCTGTCGAAAATTAAACCGTAAAACATTCCGTCTAAAAGATTACCAATTGCTCCGGCAAAAATAATAGCCATCGGGATAATCAGATAATTAGATTCACCTCTTGCCAACCATTTTTTAAACAGATAAACCATTCCGCCAATCAAAAAAATACGGACGATGACCAAAAAATATTTGCCAAGCATCCCTCCGAAATGAAAGCCATAAGCCATTCCAGGATTCTCAACAAAAGTTAATTTAAAACCGGGAAAAACAGAAACACTGTCATTAAGACTAAAATTAGTTTTAATATAAATTTTTGATGCCTGATCGATCAATAAAATAAGAAAAGTGATAAGTGCAATCTTCTTCATTACAAATTCGGCTTTGGTTTGTCCTTAAAGTTTCTTGCAGGCTTATCTTTTTTCACCGCAGGAGTACGAGGTTCGAATGTCTGAGTTTTTGCGCCTCTTGTGTGAAATTTTTCGTAACGAATGCCCATTTCTTTCATCACGCTTTTCAGCGCATTCAGCTCCATTTGGTTTTTTGGGTGTACAATTAATGCTTCCATTTTAATTTATTTGAAACGCTGGTAAAGCCTAAAGCTTCACCAACGCTTTATGTTTAATGTTAATGCTTAGAAAGTTCGTCTAATCTTTTTCTGTCTTTTGCAGACAGATCGTTGATTCCGTTCTTGCCCATTTTACTTAGAAGTCTGTCGATTTCCTTTTCCCTTTCTCGCTTGTCTGAATTGAACTGTTGATCGATGGTCAGGTTTTTAGGCTTATCGGGATAGAATCTGTTTTTGATTCGATCTCGGTTAAAATACCATAAAACTGCCATAAGGATGATTCCTAAAATCAAATATTCACTCATAGATATAATTAAAAATTAGGTTTATATAATGCTGAATAACATCATATAAACCCAATTAATTATTTACAAAAATAAGATAAAAATAATTATCTCTGCATATTTTTAGCTTCGATGCTCAAAGTAGCGTGCGGAACTGCCAAAAGTCTTTCTTTCGGGATCAATTTTCCGGTTACTCGGCAAACGCCATACGTTTTGTTTTCAATTCTGATCAAAGCATTTTTCAGATCCCTCACAAACTTCTCCTGTCTTCCTGCCAAAATAGAGTTTTGCTCTTTGCTCAGCGTTTCTGCACCTTCTTCAAAAGCTTTGAAAGTAGGTGATGTGTCGTCAGTTCCGTTGTTTTGATCGTTGATGAAACTTTCTCTAATCAACTGCAGATCTTTCTCTGCTTTATCTATTTTTTCTTTGATTAACTTTTTAAATTCCTGTAAATCAGAGTCGTTATATCTTACCCTTTCGTCTTGCATTGTCTTTTTCTTTTTTAATAAATTTATAGATTGGAATTTGAAAAAACAACAACTGTATGTTAATTTTTTTCAACATTTACTTTAAAATTAAGGTCATCGATGTCGATTTCGTTAAAATTTGAAAGTGAAGATACAATTTCTATTTTATTTGACAAGACCTCAGATGAAATATATTCTTCATTTTGTTTGATTTGCTCCAAAAACGGTGTGTTTTCTTCCAAAATGATGTTTATTCTGTCTGTTAATTCAAAATCTTTCTCTTTTCTCAGATTTTGGATCCTGTTGATAAACTCTCTTGCGATACCTTCAGATTTTAATTCTTCAGTTAGCGTCAAATCTAATGCCACAGTTGTTTTTCCGTCAGAAGTTACGGTCCATCCCGGGATATCTTTCGTTGAAATTTCTACATCGGCTGATGTAATTTCATATCCTTGAATTTCGACTTTTCCTTCTTTTTCTAAAGACGAAATTTGCTCTGGTGTGAAATTAGAAATCTCATTACCAACAACTTTCATGTCTTTTCCTAGTCTTGAACCCAGCGTTTTGAAGTTGGGTTTGATCTGTTTTACAATTAAATGAGATGCTTCTTCGGCATTAATTAACTGCAATTCTTTAACGTTAACTTCTTGTTTAATTAATTCTGAAACCGCTAAAATCTGCTCTTCAGTTTTCTTATCCAAAACAGGAATCAAAACTTTCTGCAAAGGCTGACGCACTTTTATGTTTTCTTTCTTTCTCAGAGAGAAAACCATACTCGTAATATTTTGCGCTAAATGCGTTTTTTCGACCAAATCCTGATCGATTAAACTTTCATCTGCAACAGGGAAATCTGTTAAGTGGACGGATTCAAAAGTTTCCTTTCCAGTAGTTGCATTTAAATCCTGATACAACTGATCCATAAAGAACGGAGCGATTGGCGCAGATAATTTGGCAACAGTTTCAAGACACGTATATAAAGTTTGATAAGCAGAAATTTTATCATCAGAATAATCTCCTTTCCAGAAACGTCTTCTGCATAATCTTACGTACCAGTTACTTAAATTATCATTCACAAAATTACTGATAGATCTTGCTACTCTTGTAGGCTCATAATCTTCGTAGAATGCTTTTACTTCTTTAATTAAAAGATTCAATTCAGATAAAATCCAACGGTCGATTTCTGGTCTGTTTTCAATATTTTTTTCAGAATATTTAAATCCATCAACATTGGCGTATAAAGTGAAGAATGAATAGGTGTTGTACAATGTTCCGAAGAATTTTCTTCTCACTTCGTCAATTCCTTCGATGTCAAATTTCAGGTTTTCCCAAGGATTTGCATTTGAAACCATGTACCAACGTGTTGCGTCAGGTCCGTAAACAGCAAGCGTTTCAAATGGATCAACTGCATTTCCTTTAGATTTTGACATTTTCAGACCGTTTTTATCCAAAACGAGTCCGTTACTCATTACATTTTTATATGCAACCGAGTCAAAAACTGCTGTTCCGATTGCATGAAGTGTATAGAACCATCCACGGGTCTGATCAACGCCTTCTGCGATGAAATCTGCAGGAAATGCTTTATTGTTATCAATTAATTCTTTATTTTCAAAGGGATAATGCAACTGTGCATAAGGCATAGAACCTGAATCGAACCAAACGTCGATCAAGTCGCTCTCACGGTGCATTGCTTTTCCTGATTCTGAAACTAAAACTATTTGGTCAACGATATTTTTGTGTAAATCAACTAAAGAATAGTTTTCTTCAGACATATTTCCTATTTCAAATCCTTTGAAAGGATTTTCTTTCATCAATCCTGCTGCGATAGATTTTTCGATCTCGTTGTATAATTCTTCAACAGAACCGATGATGATTTCTTCCTGTGCTGAGCCTGTCGAAGGATCTGTTCTCCAAATTGGCAAAGGAATTCCCCAATATCTTGAACGGGAAAGGTTCCAGTCGTTCACATTTTCAAGCCAATTCCCGAAACGCCCTTCTCCTGTAGCTTTTGGCTTCCAGTTGATTTCTTTGTTTAAATCTACCAAACGGTCTTTAACCGCCGTCATTTTTACAAACCAAGAATCTAACGGATAATATAAAAGTGGCTCATCAGTTCTCCAGCTGTGCGGGTAGCTGTGAACGTATTTTTCAACTTTAAAAGCTTTATTTTCTTCTTTTAAACGGATAGCAATTTCTACATCAACAGATTTCTCGGGTGCTTTTCCTGCATCATAATATTCGTTTTTTACATATTTACCTGCAAAATCTCCTATTTGCGAAGTAAATTTCCCTTGCAAATCAACCAACGGAACAGGGTTTCCAAATTCATTTAAAACCAACATTGGCGGAACTTCGGGTTTTGCTTCTTTGGCAACTTTCGCATCATCAGCACCGAAAGTTGGCGCGGTATGAACGATTCCTGTACCGTCTTCAGTCGTAACGAAGTCTCCCGAAATTACTCTGAAAGCATTTTCTGGGTTTTGGTAAGGTAAGGTGTATGGCAGTAACTGCTCGTATTTAATTCCCACCAAATCAGAACCTTTGAATTCCCCAAGAATTTGGTAAGGAATGGTTTTGCTTGATGAAGTGTAATTTGCGAAATCTTCGTCAGTTCCTTCGATAAATTTTTTTCCGAACTGTTTTCCCATCAAAGCCTTAGCTAAAACTATATTGATAGGCTCAAAAGTATATTGGTTAAATGTTTTTACTAAAACATAATCGATCTTTGGTCCAACCGTCAAAGCAGTGTTTGAAGGTAAAGTCCATGGAGTTGTCGTCCATGCTAAGAAATGGACATCTCCAAAACCTTGTAAAAATGGAGGCAATGTTTCCGGAAGTGTCTTAAATTGCGCAACAATCGTCGTATCGGTAACGTCACGGTAGGCTCCCGGCTGGTTTACTTCGTGAGAAGAAAGTCCGGTTCCTGCTTTCGGAGAGTAAGGCTGAATCGTGTAACCCTTGTACAACAAATCTTTGCTGTACAATTGCTTCAACAACCACCAAACGGTTTCCATATATTTAGACTTGTACGTGATGTATGGATCTTCCAAATCTACCCAGTAACCGATTTTTTCGGTCAGGTGATTCCAGACATCTGTATAACGCATTACTGCTTCACGACAAGCTTTGTTGTAATCTTCAATCGAAATTTTTTTGCCAATATCTTCTTTTGTGATTCCGAGTTCTTTTTCAACTCCTAATTCTACGGGAAGTCCGTGCGTGTCCCAACCCGCTTTACGGAAAACCTGTTTTCCGTTCTGAGTTTGGTAACGACAGAAAATATCCTTCAACGCTCTTGCCATAACGTGGTGAATTCCAGGCATTCCGTTTGCTGAAGGCGGACCTTCATAAAATACAAACTCAGGATTTCCTTCACGAGTTTCAACACTTTTTTCAAAGGTTTTATTGGCTTTCCAAAATTCCGCAACATTCTCGGCTACGTCTATCAAGTTGAGGTTTTTATATTCTTTAAATTGGCTCATTGTAATTTCTCAATTTCGTTGATTAATCAAGTTGGCAAATTTAGTGATTTTTGTCGGTTTATAATATATGTTTTATTTTGATTGGGTTTATTGAAAAGTTATTGAAAATTGAAGCATTTATTTCAGGTGAACCGTGAAAAGTAAATTTTGACAAGTTATCAGATTGACTAATTATATCTTTATCAATAGGAGCGGGCTTTAGCCCGCTTTCAAATTCGGCGAATGATATTGGCTTTAGCCAAAACTTATTTTTCTCTCGCAGGTCTGCAGATAACGAAGATTTTTAATTCAATCTAAAACAATCATCTGTGAAAATTTGTGCCATCTGTGGGAACAAAATTTATCATTCAACTTTTAATTTTAAATTAAATAAATTTGTCATCTAAATTTAAACTATTGGAACTCTTCCCACTCATTGAGAAATCAAGCATTCAGGACATCAAAAAGTTTCAGGAAGAAAAACTTCAGGAGCTTTTACAATATCTTGAAGCGCATTCGCCTTTTTACCAGAAGCTGTTCAAAGAAAATAATATTCAGATTTCTGATATTCAGACTTTGGAAGATTTGCAGAAAATCCCGACGACATCGAAAAATGACATTCAGCAGAATAATGAAGACTTTTTCTGTGTTCCCCAAAATGAAATTGTTGATTATAGTACAACTTCCGGAACATTGGGTGATCCTGTAACTTTTGGACTTTCAGAAAATGATATGGAGAGAATCGCTTACAACGAGGCAATATCTCTTTCTTGTGCAGGAATTCAAAAAGGCGACGTTGTACAAATGATAACGACGATTGACAAAAGATTTATTGCCGGGCTCGCTTATCTTTTGGGTTTACGAAAAATGGGAGCAAGTGTCATCAGAATGGGACCCGGAATTCCTGAACTTCAATGGGATTCTATTTTCAGATATAAACCTAAGTATTTGATAACGGTACCCTCATTTCTTTTAAAAATGATTGACTACGCTGAAAAACATGGGATTGATTATAAAAAATCAAGCGTTATCGGAGCGGTTTGTATTGGTGAAAGCATCAAAAATCAGGATTTTACAGACAATATTTTATCACAAAAGATTAAAGAAAAGTGGAATATAAAATTATTTTCCACTTATGCGTCAACTGAAATGAGCACAGCATTTACAGAATGTGAATTTCAGATCGGTGGACATCAGCATCCAGAATTGATCATCACAGAAATTCTTGATGACGAAGAAAATCCTGTGAAAGAGGGCGAAAGCGGCGAACTGACGATCACCACTTTAGGTGTTGAGGCTTTACCTTTATTGAGATTTAAAACGGGAGATTTAGTTAAAGCGCATTACGACCCGTGTCAATGTGGAAGAAATACGATGCGATTGGGGCCTGTTGTCGGAAGAAAACAGCAGATGATCAAATATAAAGGAACAACATTATATCCGCCTGCAATGAATGATATTCTGAATGATTTTGACGGAATTTTATGTTACCAGATTGTAATTCAGTCGAATGAAATTGGTTTGGACGAAATTATTATCAAACTCAGCACAGAAAGAGAAGACGAAAGTTTTGAAGGCGAAGTTCGTGATCATTTCCGAGCGAAATTAAGAGTCAGTCCAAAAATTGAAATTGTAGAATTTGATGTTTTGTCTAAAACGGTTTTTAATCCGAACAGCCGAAAACCCATTACGTTTATAGATTTAAGATAACAACAAGAGCGGTCTGAAATTTCAGACCGCTCTTGTTATGCTTTTTCTTTTTCTGTTTTAATGAAATTAGCTAAGTTGACAATTGCCGTATCGTGTATTCTCACAAATGTATTTTTTTTGTCCCAGACATATCCCGCCAAAACGGCACATATTTTTCTTTTCACATCAGGGTTTTCCGGCTGATGGAAAAACAATTCCTGAAGATTTCCGGTATACCATTCTTTTACATACGTTGTAAAAACGTTAACACCGTATAATATATAATCAGCAAACTCTGTTTGCCAATCTACTTTCTCACCTTTCAATTGTCTGATTGCCAGTTTTGCGGCAGTCATTCCGCCTTCTGTGGCAAATGCCATTCCTGATGAAAAGACAGGATCAAGGAATTCAGAGGCATTTCCAGTCAAAGCAAATCCGTCTCCGAATAATTTTTTTACCGAACATGAATAGTCTTTCAAATGTCTCGGTTCAAATAAAAATTCTACCTCTCCGAAACGTTTTACATAATAATCTGATAGAGAAATTGCTTTTCTCAAGGCCTCCGCAGCATCGCCGCTTTCAGATAATTTGTCAATATATTCAGTAGGTCCGACAATTCCTACGCTCGTATTTCCGTTAGAAAAAGGAATAACCCAAAGCCAAACTTCCGTTTCTATAATATCAAATGAAATTAAAGTTCCTTCTTCACCTTCTTCTCTGTTAATATCCTCTACATGAGCAAAAATCGCAGAGTGCGGAGACAGCTTCGAAGGTTTCTCTAAATCTAAAAGTCTTGGAAGAACTCTTCCGTAACCGCTCGAGTCGATTACAAATTTTGCATGAATTTCCTTTGTTTTTCCGTCTCTGTTTTTGACAGTTGTGATAGAATCTGTTCCGTTAAATTCAATTCCGATTACTTCAGTTTCAAATTCAAGATCAACTCCTTTATTAATCACCTCCTGAGCCAAAGTATTGTCAAAGTCAGCTCTCGGAACCTGCCATGTCCAGTCCCATCCTTCACCAAATTTGTTGCTGAAATCGAAAATACAAACTTCATTTCCTCGCATAAAACGAGCTCCCAATTTCTTTTCAAAGCCCATTTTATCTAAAGCGGAAAACAGTCCGGCTTCATCAAAATGATCCATTACTCTCGGAATAAGGCTTTCACCCACTACAAGTCTTGGGAATTTTGTTTTTTCAACCACTTTTACGTTGATATTGTTCTTCTTCAAATAAGCAGAAGAGACGCATCCTGAAGGCCCAGCTCCAATTACCAAAACATCAACAATTTCTTTGTCCATTTGTTTAATAAAACTTTTTATCTTTGCGCAAAATTAGTGACAATTAATTATATCTTACAAAATTATCTCTTATTACTTTAATTAATGAAAATAAATAAATTTTTAGAACTGAAAGATTTTCAGAGAATTATTATCGAAAATGAAAGCATAGAATTAGATCTGTCAATTCTCCAAAGAGTGAATGAGAGTTTTTCTTTTCTGAAAGAATTTTCAAAAAATAAAGTGATTTATGGAGTGAACACTGGTTTCGGACCGATGGCTCAGTTTAAAATCAGTGATGAAGATACGCATCAACTTCAATATAATTTAATCAGAAGCCATTCTTCGGGTATCGGAAATCCGCTTCCTGCCGATGAAGTGAAAGCTTGTATGTTGGCAAGATTGAACACTTTGTCATTAGGAAATTCAGGAGTTCATGAATCTGTCGTGAATTTACTTAAAGAATTAATAAACAGAGATATTACGCCGTTGATTTTTGAACACGGCGGAGTAGGAGCAAGTGGAGACTTGGTACAATTGGCACATTTAGCTTTAGTTTTAATTGGCGAAGGTGAAGTTTTCTATAAAGGAGAAAGAAAATCGACCAAAGAAGTTTTTGAAACTGAAAGTTTGGAACCAATTCAGGTTGAAATTCGTGAAGGTTTAGCGTTAATGAACGGAACTTCTGTGATGTCAGGAATTGGAATTGTTAATGCGTACAAAGCCAATCAGTTAATAGAAATTTCAATTAAATTATCTTGTGCTATCAACGAAATTGTTCAGGCATACGATGACCATTTTTCAGAAGTACTGAACGGAACAAAGCTTCACGCAGGTCAGCAAAAAATTGCAGAAAAAATGCGTAGTCATTTAGCCGATAGTAAATTAATCAGAAAAAGAGCAGATCATTTATACACTCACTTTGAAGAACAGGAAAAGGTTTTCAAAGAAAAAGTACAGGAATATTATTCTTTGAGATGTATTCCTCAGATTTTAGGTCCGGTTTTAGATACTTTAGAATATACAGAGAAAGTTTTAGAAAACGAAATCAACTCGGCAAACGATAACCCAATCATTAACGTTGCAGACAAACATGTTTACCACGGCGGAAACTTCCACGGAGATTATATTTCTTTGGAAATGGATAAGCTTAAAATTGTCGTGACAAAACTGACAATGTTGGCAGAAAGACAATTGAATTATCTTTTGAATTCAAAAATCAACGAAATCTTGCCTCCTTTCGTAAATTTGGGTAAATTAGGTTTCAATTTTGGAATGCAAGGCGTTCAGTTTACGGCGACTTCAACAACGGCAGAAAGCCAGATGTTATCGAATTCGATGTACGTTCACAGTATACCTAATAATAATGATAATCAGGATATTGTAAGCATGGGAACGAATGCTGCAGTGATTTGCAGAAAAGTAATTGAAAATGCTTTTGAAGTGTTGGCGATTGAAGCCATTACTGTTGTTCAGGCGATAGAATATCTTGGTTTTAAAGATAAAGTTTCGTCTTCAACAAAAGAATTGTACGATGAAATTAGAAAAATTATTCCTGCATTTTCAAATGATATGGTGATGTATCCTTATTTGCAAAAGGTAAAAGATTACTTGAAAAAATAAAGCATTCAAATTGTGAACCCGAAGGGTTCAATATGAATAGTCGTAGGGGAACCTATGGAAACAAGATTGAAAAAAGCAATCCGAACCCTGAAAGGGTTCAACAATTAAACATAAAAACTACACATGAAATGTGCAATCATAACAGGTGGTTCCCGTGGAATCGGAAGAGCAATCTGTATAAAACTGGCTGAAGAGAAAAATTATCATATTTTAATTAATTACACTTCCAATGAAGCTGCAGCAAAGGAAACTTTAGCCAAAGTTGAAGAGTTGGGTTCTACAGGAGAAATTCTTAAATTCGATGTAGGAAACGCTGAGGAAACTCAAAAAGTTTTAAATAAATGGCAGGAAAATAATCCAAAATCTATAGTTGAGGTCATTGTCAACAATGCCGGAATCACAAGAGACGGATTATTTATGTGGATGCCGAGTGAGGATTGGAACTCTGTGATTAACACGAGTTTAAATGGTTTTTATAATGTGACCAATTTCTTCATTCAGAAATTGTTGAGAAACAAATACGGCAGAATCATCAATATGGTTTCAGTTTCTGGGGTAAAAGGAACAGCCGGACAAACCAATTATTCAGCTGCGAAAGGAGCTTTGGTCGGAGTTACAAAAGCTCTCGCTCAGGAAGTTGCCAAGAGAAATATCACAGTGAATGCAGTTGCACCAGGTTTCATTAAAACCGATATGACTCAGGATTTCAACGAAGATGAATTGAAAGCCATGATTCCGGCAAATAGATTTGGCGAAGCGGAAGAAGTGGCAGATTTGGTCGCTTTTTTAGTGTCAAAAAAATCTTCATACATCACAGGAGAAATTATTAATATTAACGGAGGAATTTATTCGTAAATAATGTAACAATATAATAATGTACCAGGTTACCAATATGTAAATTGTTACATTGCTAGACTGATACATTGTTAAATTTAAAAAGATGGAAAATAGGGTAGTCATTACCGGAATGGGAATTTATTCTTGCATCGGAACTTCTTTGGAAGAAGTGAAAGAATCCCTGTATAATGGTAAGTCCGGAATCGTTTTAGTCGATGAGAGAAAAGAATTTGGTTTCAGGTCTGGTCTTAGCGGAGTTGTTCCCAAGCCTGACTTGAAAAATCTCCTCAACAGACGCCAGCGTATAAGCATGGGTGAAGAAAGCGAGTATGCATACATTGCAACACTCGATGCTTTACAACAGGCGAATATAACTCAGGACTTTTTAGACCAAAAAGAAGTCGGAATTTTATACGGAAACGACAGCGTTTCTAAGGCCGTAGTAGAATCGATCGACATTGCAAGAGAGAAAAAAGATACCACTTTAATGGGTTCAGGAGCGATTTTTAAATCGATGAATTCCACTGTGACGATGAATCTTTCTACGATTTTTAAATTAAGAGGAATCAATTTAACCATCAGTGCAGCTTGCGCAAGCGGTTCTCATTCTTTGGGATTGGCTTATATGATGATTAAAAACGGTTTTCAGGACATCATCGTTTGTGGCGGTGCCCAGGAAACCAATAAATATTCAATGGCAAGCTTCGATGGTTTGGGCGTTTTTTCAGTGAGAGAAGATGAGCCAACCAAAGCGTCAAGACCTTTCGACTCAGGAAGAGATGGCTTAATTCCAAGTGGCGGAGCAGCTTCTTTAATTGTGGAAAGTTTAGAATCAGCTCAAAAAAGAGGTGCCAATATCATCGCAGAAATCGTTGGTTACGGATTTTCTTCAAACGGCGGACATATTTCTACCCCAAATATTGACGGTCCCGCTTTGGCAATGAACCGCGCTTTAAAACAATCCGGTCTCGAAGTGAAAGATATCGACTACATCAATGCTCATGCGACTTCAACACCGATCGGCGACGCCAACGAAGCAAAAGCTATCCATGAGATTTTCGGAAGCGAAGTTCCTGTAAGCTCGACCAAATCAATGACCGGTCACGAATGCTGGATGGCGGGTGCAAGTGAAGTAATCTATTCTATTCTGATGATGCAAAACGATTTTGTGGCTCCGAACATCAATTTAGAAAACCCTGATGAAGACGCAAAAAAGATAAATTTAATCTCCGAAACTAAAAATCAAAAAATTGACGTATTTTTGTCGAATTCTTTCGGATTCGGAGGAACAAATTCTGCATTAATCGTTAAAAAATTTGAGTAAAAACATGGAAAGAGAAAAAATTGTTGCCATTGCGAATGATTTTTTAATAAATGAATTTGAGGTAGATGGTGATGAGATCAGCAATGATGCCCATTTTAAAAAGACTTTGGGTTTAGACAGTTTAGATTATATCGATTTAGTGGTGGTCATCGAATCCAATTTTGGCGTGAAATTAGGTGAAGCCGATTTCAAAAATATCGTCACTTTCGACGATTTCTACTCGACAATCGAAAATAAAATCACTGAAAAAAAAGCTTAATTGTCGATTAAATATTTACTCTTAAATAATGTAACGATGTATAAGTTTACCAATGTTTGAATATTGTTACACTGATACATTGTCAAATTAAAATTATGAACAAGTGGAAAGGCAAATCTAAAGGCACCATCTTAGGTTACAGAATCTTTGTCTGGTCCATTAGAAATATGGGAATCCGAAGTTCTTATTTTGTTCTTTATTTCGTAGCTTTCTACTATTTTCTATTCGAAAAAAACAGCAATAAATATTACCGCTATTACTTCCAAAAAAGACTCAATTATGGGTTTTGGAAAACGAAAATTTCTCTGTTTAAAAGTTATTTTACTTTTGGAACGATTCTTATTGACAAAACCGCAATTTCTGCAGGTTTAAGAAATAAATACACCTACGAATTCGACGGAATAGAAAATCTCAGAAATCTTTTAGCAGAAAAAAAAGGCGGAGTTCTCATCAGTGCCCACATCGGGAATTTCGAAATTGCAGAACATTTTTTTGCCGAAATTGATTTCGATTGTCAGATTAATTTAGTTACTACAGATCAGGAAGTTACGGTAATTAAAGAATATCTTGAAAGTGTTTCTGTAAAACAGAGCAACATTAAATTCATCTACGTGAAAGACGACATGTCGCATATTTTTAACATCAATGAGGCTTTATCTAAGAACGAATTGATTTGCTTTACAGGCGATCGTTATTTTGAAGGTTCAAAATTTCTTGAGGGAGATTTATTAGGAAAAAGTGCAAAATTTCCTGCAGGTCCGTTCCTTATTGCTTCAAGATTAGGCGTTCCGGTGGTTTATGTCTATGTGATGAAAGAAAAAAATCTACATTATCATTTGTATGCGAGAATTGCTGAAAACGTGAAAAAACGTGATGCGCAGGGACTTTTGAACTCTTACACTAAGAATCTTGAATCAATGATTCAGAAATATCCGCTTCAATGGTTCAACTATTTCGATTTTTGGGATGATATTGATTAATTTTCAATATTTTTAGGGCAGCTATTCCGCCTTCCGCTCCCAATCTTTTTTGCCAAGGCTTTTCCCAAGGCGAAAAAAGGATTTCAGCTCAAGTCGGGCTGCGTGCAATTCAAAATTTATGAGCATTTAAAATCCCTGAAAGGACGATTTAGCAAAGGATGGGATGAATTCCTATCATTAGAAGATACATCCAAAAGTTGAAAAAAACATACGACATATTGATTATCGGCAGCGGAATAGGAGGTCTTGTTTCGGCTCTTATTTTGGCGAAAGAAGGCTTGAAAGTCTGTGTATTGGAGAAAAACAATCAATATGGCGGAAACTTGCAGACATTTTCAAGAGATAAATTAATTTTCGACACAGGAGTTCACTATTTGGGAGGACTTTCAAAAGGACAAAACCTACATCAGTTTTTTTCTTATCTGGAAATAATGAATGATCTGGAACTCCAGAAAATGGATGAAAACGGCTATGATAAAATCACTTTCGGAGATGATGAAATTGAATATCCGCACGCTCAAGGATATGACAATTTTGTTGAGCAATTATCCAACTATTTTCCTGAAGAAAGAGAAAATTTAGAAAATTATTGTGAAGAAATCCAGCGTGTCTGCAATCATTTTCCGAGATATAATATTGTAGGAAAAGATAGTTATAGCGAAGAAATTCTCCATTTAAATACCAAAAGATTCATCGAATCCATTACTCAGAATAAAAAACTGCAATCCGTTTTATTAGGCTCTAATTTTTTATATGCAGGAGATTCTGAAAATGTTCCGTTTTATGTTCACGCCTTAACGGTGAATTCTTACATTCAAAGTGCGTACAAATGCGTGAAAGGAGGAAGTCAGATTTCTAAACTTTTAATCCGTAAATTGAGAGAATACGGAGCAGATATTCACAAGCATTCAGAAGTGGCTGAAATTATTTTTAATGAAAATAATGTTTTAAGTTCTGTAAAAACGAAATCAGGCAAAGAATATTTCGCTAAAAAGTTTGTTTCGAATATTGAAATTCGCTCTTTAACTAAATTAATTGGTGAAGAAAGACTGAAGAAATCTTTCTTAAACAGAGTGTTAAGCTGGGAACCTGTTTCGTCGTGTTTTAGCGTTTATTTGGTTTTAAAACCTCAGACAATTTCAAATTTTAATTATAATCTTTATCATTATTCGACCGAAGAAGCAGTATGGAATGCCTATCGTTACGATAAGAAATCGTGGCCGGAAACCTATATGCTTTCTTCCACGCCTGCAAAACATCATCCTGAATTTGCAGAAAGCTTAACTGCCATTTCTTATATGAATTTTGATGAGGTGAAAGTTTGGGAAACTACCGTAAATACTGTTGTTGAAGAAAATGAAAGAGGAAAGCAATACGAAAAATTCAAGCTGGAAAAAACAGAAAAAATGATTGATGCTTTGGAAAAGAAGATTCCGAATTTAAGAAACTCAATTAAAAATATTTATACGTCTTCACCTTTGTCTTATCGGGATTATATCGGAAGTTTTGAAGGAAATATGTACGGTTATATCAAAAGTTCAGAAAACCCTTTGAAAACGATGGTTTCGCCACGCACAAAGATTGAAAACCTTTTCCTCACAGGCCAATCAGTTAACATGCACGGAATTTTAGGCTGTACAATTGGAGCATTCAATACCTGTGCTGAAATTTTAGGTAAAGAATTAATTGATGAGCGCTTATCGAAAATTTTAAATCAAGCCCATGAAAAGTAAATCTTTATTTTTTATTTTTCTGGTTTTAAATCTTATTTCGTGTGGGACAAGAAAGTCTGTCAAACACATTCCTGATGTAAAACAATATTCTTTAGAAATACCGAAAGTGAAGACGATCAATGATTCCACTTTTAGTTTTAATCAAAATTATTTAACCAAAAATAAGCAGCAGCTCTGGGAATTGTATATTAAAGGTAATCCTTTGCAGTTGGGTTACAATAATGGTGCTTTAACGCAGAATTTAATGCAACATCAGGAAGAAATTTTCTTTTCAAAAGTAGAAGGTTTTGTTCCGTCGAAATTTAAGCAAAAATTGTTGAGAGGTTTCCTAAAATGGTACAACCGAAAAATGTATCTCAATGTAAGAGAAGATTTTCAAGCTGAATTGTATGGCTTATCCCAATATTCAGCGGATAAATATGATTTTATAGCTCCAAAATTCAGAAGAGCAATCTATCTGCACGGCGCACACGATATCGGTCATGCTATGCAGGATTTAATGGTAGTGGGCTGTACGTCACTGGCTGTTTGGAACGAAAATACAGAAGACGGAGATTTGTTGATCGGTAGAAATTTTGATTTTTCTGTGGGGGAAAATTTTGCTAAAAATAAACTGATCGAATTTGTTGAGCCAGAAGTAGGAATTTCGTACATGTCTGTAAGTTGGCCCGGAATGATTGGTGTAGTTTCCGGAATGAATAAAGAAGGAATTACGGTGACAATCAATGCGGGAAAATCTAAAATTCCATTAACAGCAAAAACACCAATTTCTCTGGTGACGAGAGAGATTTTGCAATATGCTAAAAATATTGATGAGGCGATTGCCATTGCAAGAAAACGAACGGTTTTTGTGTCAGAATCTATTTTGGTTGGAAGCGCAAATGATAAAAAAGCAGTGATTATTGAAGTTTCACCTAAAAACCTCGGTGTTTATGAAGTTCAGAATTCTAATAAACTTTTTTGCACTAATCATTTTCAGTCAGATAGTTTTAAAGATGATAAAAGAAATCAAAAACATATAGTAGAAAGTCATTCAGAATATCGCTATGAAAAACTTCAAGAGCTTTTGCAGGAAAACCCAAAACTGAATCCTGAGAAAATGGCTTCTATTTTAAGAGATAAATCTGGTTTAAAAGATAAAAGTATTGGTTACGGAAATGAAAAGGCTATAAATCAACTTTTAGCTCATCACGCGGTTATTTTTTCGCCCGAAAAAAAAATGGTTTGGGTTTCTTCCAATCCTTATCAGCTAGGAGAATTTGTATGTTATGATCTGAACGAAATTTTTTCTGATAAAAGATTGAAAAGTGGTGAGTTTGCTAAATCAAGTTTCAATATTCGTAAAGATTCTTTTACAGATTCTCAGGAATTTAAGAATTATGAAGAATTTAAAAAACTGGGATCTCAATTTGAAGACGAAGATAAAATACTTTCAGAAGAATTTATTGAATATTATCAGTCTTTAAACCCGGATTTTTGGTTGGTTTACTTCCAAGTGGGCAAATATTATTTTGATCATAAACTGTATTCTAAAGCAAATATTGAATTTGAAAAAGCATTGACAAAAGAAATTACAACGGTTCCGGACAGAGAAAACATTAAAAAATATTTAAAGAAAACTAGTAGAAAGTTGAAGTAATTTTAAGCTTAATTATTCTCAGGAGTTACTTTATTCAGAAATAAAAACGTTGCGATTCCGGAAATTAGTGACATTGAAGTTGCCAGGATAAGACTTCCAATCACGTATTGTAAAACATTATTTTTCACTAAATCGAAATTCCATTCCTGACGAAAAATATCGCTATCTCCCGCTACAAATGGTGCTCCCAAATAAAGTGATGACACAATGATAAATGGAATAAACGGCGGCAAACTCACGTTTGAAGCTACAAAAGCCAGAACTTTATTGAGTTTGAATAAAACCGATAAAGAAATGACAAGCAGTGTGTGAAATCCCCAAAAAGGAGAGAACCCTACGAAAACACCGAGCGCAATAGAAAATGCTTTGGTGCGATTACTTCCGTCACTTTCTAAGACATCTTCTCTGATAAATTTCTTGAAACTTTTTTTTCTGAAATTATTGATGAAATTTCGGGGAATAATATACAAAAGAGTAATCACCACCAAAATTGTATTTAAAATACTGATTCTCGTAAAATCTTTGAACGGTCTGAAGTGAGAAACCCTTTCTGCAGGGTCATACAGAACTTTTATCGGGATATTTTTTACAGGAATATGTCTCCAGGCTGTCCGTACAATGATTTCAATTTCAAATTCAAATTTTGGAGTGAAATATTTTTTTGGAATTTTATGCAAAGGATATAAGCGGTAACCAGATTGTGTGTCTTCCAGTTTAATTCCGGTTTCGAACCAGAACCAGAAATTAGAAAAACGATTTCCGAAACTGCTTTTCTTAGGAATTCCGTCTTGTGACATATTTCGGTTTCCAATTAATAAAACATCTTGATTTTCATTCAATAATGCTTCTACAAAAACGGGAATATCGTTTGGATAATGCTGTCCGTCTGAATCAATCGTGATGGCGTGATGGTAACCTAATTCTTTTGCTTTTCTGAAACCGATTTTTAAACCATTTCCTTTCCCTTTATTTTCAGGTAAATTGAGAATGGTAAGTTGAGAATAAGTTTTTAGAATTTCTGAAGTAGAATCTGTAGAACCGTCGTTGACAACAATGATGTTTTGCGTGTATTCTAAAACGCCGTCAATCACTCTTTGAAGTGTCTTTTCGTTGTTATAGGTAGGAATTAAAACGCAGATTTTCCTCTCGTCAATTGCATTCTGTACTTCAGAAAGAGTCATTTGATTATCTTAAAGAATTTTTTTCTGCTGCATTCATTGTTTTAGACTGCGATGCAAATTTTCTAATATAAGTTTTCAGAGCAGGATTTTGTCTGCTATAATTGTCGATGATGAACATTTTATCTTCTTTAAGATTTTTAGAGTAACCCACAATTTTCGGAATGTTTTCCTGAACGCTCATTCTGATCAATCTCAGTTCGACATTATTGGGATTAGATTTTATCACACTTTCTAATTCTGTAGCACCAGATTTCACGAAAGATTTTCTTTTGTTTTTTTCTGTAGTTACTTTGGCTTCAAGAATTTCTGCAGCAGCTTTGTATCCTTTAGTCAACGGATCAGAAGCAGAGTTTTTCTCCGCAATTTCAATGAAGTTTTTTGCACCTTCATTTGATGAATTTGCTTTAGAATAAGCATTTCTCAAAACTTCTAAATCAGAAGACTGAAAAAAGAAAAATAGTCCAGCGAAAAAAGATAATATCAGTTTCATGCTATATTTTTGTATAATTAACTGACATTTTCAATGCAATAGTCTCGCCAAAGGAAGTTATGTTTTTTACCTTCACTTCATTTTCACCTTCGTTAATATCAAGCTGTATCCTAAGATAAGGCGTTTCGAAAGGATTGATAATCGCCATAAATTTTACATTAGAAGCAGATTTTAGAAATAGTTTTTTCCCTGTAAATTCTTCAGTAAGCTCTTTCACAATCTGCATCATACAAACTCCAGGAGTTACCGGATTTCCAGGAAAATGCCCGTTAAAAATATCGTGAGCCTGATTTAATTTGATATTTGCGATAAAACTTCCGCTTTCTGTTTTTTCCTGAGTTTCCAACGTATAAAAGTCAGTAAGAATCGTTTGCATATTTATTCAGTTTCGGTAATTTGAAATAGTTTAATATTGATTTTGAAATCTTTATGTTCAAGATTAATCATCTCTGCAAAAGTAGGTTTTTTAGCTTCAAAACTAAAATTGATTTTCTCCTTATTATTCTTTGTGTAAACAATTTTTGTTAGAAGAGAATTTTCTTTATTGAAAGACAGGTAATAATTTTTTTTATCTAGTTCTGATCGAAAAATACTAAAGTTTTCATTTTCAAAACTTTCAGCAACAGGATATTTCTGTCGTAATAATTCCTGAAAATCATTTTTCAGAAAATTAATAACCATTTTTTTGTCTAAATCTGCCAAAACATAGTTGAGCTTAAAATCACTTTCCGAAATTTCAAAATCAATCATTTTATTCCCAAAATCAGAAGTCATTACAACTCGATGTGTGGTATCAGAGATTTTTTTAATAATTAAAATTCCACTGATGTGATTTTTATAAATATCCATCTGACATTTATACACGTAATCTTCTTTTGATGAAAAGTAAAGATTTTCAACCGTTTTTTCTGTATTTGAAACCGATTTTACGTCTTTTAGCTGATAAGATTTACAAGAAACCAAAAGCAAAAAAAACGAACTATAAAGAAAACTCAGCAGCAGGAATCGGCGCATTGATTTTGGTGTTTTTGAAAACAATATTCGTTGTATCGCCGGAAGCTTCAGTCATATTAACTTGAGAAACTGTCGATTGATTTTTAGGAAAATGAAGTTCGATTTGTTTGATGTATTTCAACAATTGAGCAGATTTTGGAGTAAATTTAGCAATATTTGTACTTGAATTTTTCAAATAAACCACAGAAAATTCCGGATCGTTGAACATTTTTCCGTTCGAACTTCCGACAATCAGTTTATTGATTTTTTCAAAGGTTTTGCTTTTGGCATCAACCGAAGATTTTTTACCCTGATCGTTGATGAAGATTTTATTTTCCTTAAAAATAATGCTGTATTGATAAGGTTTTGTGTATTTCCAACTTAAAATATTTGGAGATTTCAAAGACAGCCTACCTTGTGTGACAATATTTTTATCTAAAAAATCCATTTTTTTTGTCTGAACAAAATCACTTTGCAAAGTTTTAATTTCTTTGGTTTCAGCAGAAATTTTTGTCACGAATGCTTTAGATTCAGCGCTCGTCATTGCTGTGTTCTGTGCAAAAACAAAAGTTGAAATTAATAAAAGTGCTATGAAAGCTATATTTTTAAACATTATTTTTAGATTTAAATATTGAATCAATAGTGAAAGTTGAATACTTTTGACGCTCCAAAAATAACAATAATTCGACCAAAACATTGTACGTTTTTTCCGAAGTATCGTGAAGCAGAATGATACTGTCTTTTTTCAAACCTTTTGTTACTTTCCTTAAAATTTTCTTCTCGTCCGTAATCACAGTGTCCAAAGAACGAACATTCCAACCGATACTTTTTTTCTGTGTTTTCTTGATTGCTTTCGCAATATTCGGATTAGTTACTCCGAAAGGTGGGCGGTAAAGGTTAGTTGTAATATTTCCTGTTTTGAAAATTATTTCATCACATTTTTCAATTTCTTCAATCATTTTAGTAGTTGATAAAAATCCGGTGTTATTTGAATGTGAAAAAGTGTGATTTCCAATTGTATGACCTTCCGTAATAATTCTTTGGAACGTTTCTGGGTATTTTTCAATCTGTTTTCCGATGCAGAAAAAGGTAGCTTTGATGTTATTCTCTTTTAAAATATCTAAAAACTTCGGTGTAAATTCTGTCGGTCCGTCATCGAAAGTTAAAGCAACTTCATTATTTTTTGTTCGTTTATGGGTAAAACTGTTGACAAAATAGCCTAATTGAATATCAAAAGAACCCCAAATGACAACCGCAGAAAAGAGTATGAAACAGAAAATATAAACCCAAATTGTTCCTTGAAATGCGTAAATAAAGAAATTCAAGAAAAGATAAAAAATAATAAATGGATAATGTTTCATCTTTATTGTTTTTGGAGTTAAACTTTAACAATCTGTTTGTCATTCCGTAGGAATCTCGACAGTGTCTTAAATTTGCTTAGATTCCACGCTCCACTTCGTTTCGCTCTGAATGACAAAGACTCTGATTATTTTCACACAAAATAATCTAGTAAATTAAGCTTTCTCCAACAAAACCAAACTATGGTCGCTTCCTTTCAAATGATTATACAAAAGCACATTTTTAATGCTTTCTTTTTTCAGATCATTAATCAACATCACTTCAGGAATCACTTGATTTTTAAGAATCTGACAAGCCATAAAAGTTGAAAAACCACTCGCTGTATTGAATTCTCCACTCAAATGTTTGTAATACAATAAAGATGAACTTGGAAATAATTCTGAAGCATTTTTATAACAAACATCCGATTCAGAATCTCCGCTGAAACCTAAAATCACAGCTTCAATATCTTGGTTTTTCAAATTATTTTTAACTAAAAAATCTTCGATGAATTGTTGAGTTTCATTTAATTTTAATGAGTTAATAATTTGAATATCTTTTAATTGTGCATAAGAAGTTTCCGTCTTATCTTTTCCTAAAACGAAAAAGCTCGAACCTTCGCCCCAAATCACGCCTTCAGTTGTCGAATTTAAATAATCAACAGGAAGATTTTTTTCTTTTTTAATCGAATCATTCAGCTTGAACAATTCCATTGTTCTGTCGGTTTGTTCATCTGTTGAACCCACCAAAACATTATCTGCTTCGCCATCCAAAATCTGAAGTTTTGCATCCAGCATTGAGAATTCCAGCGACGAAGAACAGTTGACATAAGTGAAATTATAGCCGTGACACTGCAATCCCAAAGCAA